>JACMIS010000104.1 GCA_014381035.1 Armatimonadota bacterium | reverse complement strand
TCATAGCGCGATGTTGTGATTAGACGAAGTATACTCTCCTCGTTGAAGTATAAACGTCAGCGTTAATTATAACTGGTGCCGATTGGATCTGTCAACCTACTTTTCCCCGCGTCGATATTTGATTCCCGGGTTGAAAAAAGGATATAACGGGAACATGGCTTTACCGATCATCCATCTTACGGGCGACGCTTCCCGGCAGGGTGAGACACACGGGCGCGTACTGAAGGACCGGATCGCGCACAACCTCGCTCTTTATTTTCACCGATTTGAGCGCGAGATTTTTCTTCCTCGCGGCGATGTTCTGGCATTAGCCGACCGGTATGCCGAGAGTATCACCGCCCAGAATCCCGACTACTTTGCACAAATGCAGGGCGTCGCGGCCGGCTCGGGTTTCTCCCTCGGCGAAATCGTCGCGCTGAATATTCGCTACGAGATTTTGTATTACCGTTTTGGGAAGATGGCTCTTGCCGCCGAAGGTAGTACACCGGAACCGAGCCCGGACGGTTGCACGGCGTTCGCTTTACTGCCCGAGATCACGGAACCGGGACATCTATTGATGGGGCAAAACTGGGACTGGATTCCCGACGTGCAGGGCGCAATCGTGCATACGACCGATTCGGACGGTTTCGAAACGCTCGGTTTTACCGAAGCGGGTATCGTCGGAACGAAAATCGGATTGAACACGGCGGGAATCGGTCTGGCGATCAATGGCATGACCACAGTGGATGATGACATGGAGCGAATGGCGAAGCCGTTTCACGTGCGGTGCTACGAGATTCTCCGCTCCCGAACGCTTGCCGACGCCGTGACGGTGATCACAGGGGAGGGGCGTTCCTGTTCCACCAATTTTCTTCTCGCGCAGACCCCGAGTGCAGTGGCGAATGTCGAAGCCGCGCCGGATGTGATAAACGTTCTCGCCTGCACGGATGGTTGCCTGACACACGCGAATCATTTCGTCGCGCCGGATGTTCTCGGGGTGAAGGAAACGCCGAGCGAGCGCATCGGCTATTCGTATGCACGCGAGCGACGGCTGCGCGAACTCCTTCTTGCCGCGCAACCGCTTAGCGTGGAGAAGATACAAACCGCATTGCGCGACACCGAAAACGAACCATTCGGGATCTGCCGCCACCGTGATCTGACGCAACCGGAAACCGAGCATTACACCACGGTCTCGTCGGTGATTATGGATCTCCACACCCGGACCATTCATCTTACCGATGGCACACCGGACGAGTCACCCTACCAAACCGTGTCGCTCAGTTAGGGGGCGGCACTACTCCGTTCGCACCGCTTGCTCCCAAACGGCGATGGTTTCATCCGCCATGCGTCGGCAGGTGAACGTGGCGGCTCTAATGCGTCCCTCTTCGCCGCGTTCCCGGCGTAGTTCGGGATTTTCTAGAAACACACGGGCGGCGTCGGCGAGCTCGTTCGCGCTATTCGGCGAGAAGTATAGCGGCACATTGCCCAGCACTTCCGGCATACTCGGAGCATTCGACGAGATCACAGTGCCACCGCCCAGCATCATTTCGAGCGGGGGTAACCCGAACCCTTCCTGACGCGAGCACCAGACAAAGACGTCGGCGCGGGCGTACTCGTCGGAGATGCCTTGGTCGTCAAGACCGGTAAGCACTTCGGCGCGTAGATCATAACGCGTGAGCATTTCCTTCGTGCGGTTCGCTGTGGCTTCGGACGTGCCAATGATCCGGAGCGTCGGAAATGTGCCACCGAATCGTGCGCGGTGATTCGCCAGTGCGTCGTACAGGAGATCCAGATTCTTTCGTCGGTCGGGCGAGGCAATGCAAAGAAGGGTGTTTGCATCGCGTGGTCCGGCGTTACGCGGCACCGGTAAAGTGACGCCGTTGTACACAACGGTGAAGCGCGAGTCAGAAACCTCGCTCAATATGGACCGGATCTCACTCTTCGCTCCGTGCGAAACGGTGATAATGCGTCGCGCGGTGCGACTTGATGCCAGCGTTTGGTGATGCCAGTAACGGTTGATGAACCGCTCCTTCAAAGTGCGGGGCGTATCACGGTCCCAGTCATACCGTTTTATGCCCATCGCGTCGTGAAGCGCGAGAGCGGCAGGCACCGGCGAACCGCGAGGCAGGTAATTCTGGGTGCCGAAGACCAGGTCCGGTCGGTCCGAGCGTATCTGCGCATTCCACAACCGCCAATCAGCCCGCAATCGGTTCCGTGATAAAACACGGACCTCGGCTCCCAACGGCAACGCTTTTCTCGCTTCCGCGGTCAATGGGCGGTCTATATACAACAAAAGTTGCGGTATCGGTTCCCCCGTCGCCGTCCGCTCCCGAAGTCCCTTGAGTAAGGAACGTACATAAGAGCGGAATCCGCCCGGATGCGGGTTGGACAGCGGGCGTGCATCTATCGCGACGACGAGACGTGTCATGGAACGCCTACATCGTGACAGGATTCAAAAAGGTGTCCAACAGCTCGTGTAGCCGTTGTTTTACCGACACGGCAGTTGTTTTCGCTGTCCCGGCGGCGGCAAGTTCCGCGCGATCAAATTCCAGTGGAAAGCGGATCCGGTCGGCATGAACAAAAGAACGCAAATGGTCAGCGAGGGTCTTTTCTTGCGGGTTGATTTCGGCGAATCCCGTGATCTGCGTGTCGGTTTCTACCAGTTCGAACTTGATACCATCCAGCCGATCTTGCAGGTTTTTCGGCGCGATATAGTCAAGCGTATAGCGGACTTTTCCTGCTTCCGCGCTGGCATTGCTGACTTCCACTTCCTCAAAATCACCGAATGTTTTCAGGGTGTTTTGAATGCCCTGGATGGCGTGTGGCGGAAGCAACACAAACGAGACGGCGGCGTGCCGGTCATTATCTACACCGTCCGTTGCGACCGCCCGTGCGGCGACGAAGCAGAGTGTTGTGAGGCGAATGTTCTTCGAGACCGAAATTGTAAAGGGTATCTCCTGTGCGGGAGTCCTCGGTGCCATGGTGACATCACGGGCGATCACAATTTCTTCGTAACTGGTTTGCACGGGAGGATTGCCGAGTCCGCTAAACTCGGTTCCTAAAACGGTCGCGCCTATCGGGTTCAACGGGTCCCGTGTTCCGGCAAAACCGACCGGGGTCATGAAGCCTTCCGTGTCCTGCTCGGCAACACTGACGGAGATTACGGAAAAGGTGACGCTCTCGGTCGGGTGGGGGGAAATCGTGACAATGCCCTCGATGGTCTCGCCCCAGGTGAAGCCGTCCCCGTTGGTCAGATGAACCGCAATACCGGCGTCGTCCGCCGCAACATCTTCAACTATTTCTGTCATACTCATGCCAGTACGGTTCGTTCCGACTCATCTATTTTCCTTTTTCTTTTTCTTTTGTTTGTCCTTCGCGGACGGCGCCAACGCATCGTTGGATCG
>JACMIS010000103.1 GCA_014381035.1 Armatimonadota bacterium | reverse complement strand
GCCGCGGGAAGCCAGCCCGCCCTGACCCAGAGTTATGGGTATTTGCTCCATATCAGTCAGCGCAGCACCGATGTCGTCACCGAAGCCCCGCAGAAACGACAAACGCTGAACAATAGCGGGCGCAACAACTCCGTGTTCGGGAAGTTCGATTATACGCTGGGACCGCTCACCCAGATCATGGGGCTCGTGGACATCAACGGCGCACGAAGCAATATCGCCAACCGCACCGAGAACGGCGGCGTCGGCTTCACGGGACGTCTCGAAACGTCGGCGGGGATCTTCCCGCCGCAAACCATCGCGAACACACCGTCGCAGGCGGAAGAGTTTCAAGATCAGTTCCAAAAAGAAGACAACAACCTCGCGATGGCGCAACTGCGCCGCGTGATACGCCCCCGCGACATCGCCTCGAACCCGGATTCGACGATCACGCTGAGCGTCGGCGGCATCGATAACGAGACGCGCCTCGAAAACGAGAACCGTAATTTCGACCCCCGTGACCTGACCAACCCGAACAGCACACTCTTCCGGCGGAACAGCTCGGTCGAGTTCAACCCCGACGTCCGTCGTACCTACAACCAGTTCCAGTCCCAGGTGGATATGGTTCTGGCACGCAAGAACCACGTCATCAAGGGCGGTGCCCTGATCAACAGCTACACCTCGACCGAGCGGTACCGCCTCGAACCGGGTAGCCAGGTCGCGCTCAACGCGCTGTTCGCGAAAAGCCCGCTCCTGGTCCCGGCAGGCATCACCGTGAACCCGCAGGGGCTCCGCGATGATTTCGGCAATCTCATCGTCAATTACCAGCAAGGGCGACCGGCGACGGCGAACTTCGGGCAGTTCCGCCGCGAGGGCACCTACACCGCGTTCTACCTCCAGGACACATGGGCATTCAACCCGGTGCTGACCATAAACGGCGGCGTGCGCGTGGATAACTTCGAGTTGACACGTATCGGTGCGAACACCGCCGCCGGTCTGCCGGGCAACGGCGGCACGAACAAAAACGAACTCTCGCCCCGCCTGAACATCGCCCTCCAACTGCCCCGTCGCGGATTCATCGGTTTTCTGGGCGGCGGCGGCGCGACGCGCCGCGCCGTACTCCGGGTCGGCTACAACCGGCTCTTCCAGCGACCGCCGCTCGGACAGGGGACGTACTTCGGCAACTCGGCGATCCGCCCGCAAACAGGCGATTCCTATGAGATCGGTCTGGAAAAGCAACTGGGTGAGAATCAGGTAATCAAGGCGACATTGTATTCGGTTCAGTATAAGGACTATCTTGACGTGGAAGGCCTCTTCCCCGGAACCCAGTTCGCCACCAGCGTATTGACTCTCGTTAATTATCCGCAGGCTACCTCGAACGGATTCGAACTGTCCTACAATTACAACCCGACGTTCCGAAACAACAACCGACTGACCCTGTTCGCATCGTACACGAACGGCAGCATCAAGCTGGAGAAGCGGGGAAGTTCGTTCGACTCGCTCGGGCGGCTGGTAACAAAGGAGCGACCGGATTTCGATCAGGAGCATACGTTCAACTTCGGGTTTACTTACCGCTTCCCGGCGAACTACACCTTCGGCGTGAGTTCCTACATCGGGAGCGGCCTGTACGGTTCGCGCCGCCCGGGAAGCGACACGCGGGACGGCATCGCCGAGGTGAATCTGCGACTCGCCACCAGCCCCCGCTTTTTCTCGAAATCGTTCGGACTGGATGTATCTGTAGAAAACCTGCTTGACCAGCAGAACCGTTATAATTTCTATAACGCGTATGAAGCGACCCGTATCCAGACCGGTCGACGGTTGCTAACATCTATTTACGCGCGATTTTAGCGCGTATAGTCTTGTGTGAATATTCACAAAAACGGGCGTCAGCAAGGAAACGGGTATACTATTTTCAAGCACAATGTTGAATCGGGGATGCCATTGTGGTTGTCGTAACGGAAGCGGGGGGCGATCTCCCCGACGCACTCGCTCTGTGAGAGCCGTCACGACAACCATGTCCGGGCAGACACGTTAGAAAAACGAGAGTTATAGGTATAATCCCTCCGTGTCAGAAGACAACGATCGCTTGCAACACAACGCGTCGCGCGGATGGAAAGTTGACTGCTCTTGTCGCATTTTATCAATCAGGAAAGCGTACCTATACTCAAACGCTTTTCGCGAGGCACACCGATACCGAACGGTTCTGATCGCTTCAAACCGCGTAGGAGAAGACTGAAAACATATGAATCTTCCAGCCACCGTAAATAACACGGCGATTACCGCCGCCAAAAAGACGCGTCCGCTCCGCACCCTCATAACGGGTCTCGCCATATCCGCCACCGTCGCCGCCTGGTCCGGGGCGGCATGGGCGCAGGGACCCGCTCCCGCCGCAGAAGCCTCGATGGGACCCTGGGAGTTTTTCCAGGCAGGTGGGTTTGTTATGTACCCCCTGCTACTGATCTCGGTCGCTGCTATCGCGGTCATCGTGGAACGGTTGATCGCTTACGGGGAGCTGGCGAACACCGCGCCCGGACTGGTGCCGAGTGTCATCCAGAAGTTGCGCGGCAATGACTACCAGGGGGCACTCGGACTCGCGGGTCAGCAAAAGGGACCGGTAGCCGAGGTGGTGACGACACTGATTCAGAACCGCAACGATCCGAAGGACCTTCTGGAATCCCGCGCCGAGGAAGTGGCTGTCGCGTATGAACTGAAACAAGAAAAGTTCATGTGGTTGCTGGACTCCGCCACCACGCTTTCGCCGCTGCTCGGACTGCTCGGAACCATCATCGGTATGGTACGCGTATTCCAGAAGTTCTCGGGGGCGGGGCAATCGGAAGCCGCGAAGGCATCGGTTCTCAGTGGCGTCGGCGAATCGCTATACGCTACCGCATCCGGCATCTTTGTCGCGCTCATCTGCTTCGGTTTTTATAACTATTTCACCTCGCGCCGTCGCAACGCCATCGGCGAAACCGAGCAGGCCGCGACCCGCGTGATCACCGCGCTGGAAGAAGCACGCCGCAAAGCCGCTCCCGCGCCTGCCCGGTAAAGAAGCCGCACACTGGCTTACCGTCCGTACACACCGTTATCATCGTCTGGTAGCGGTGTGTGTCTAATTTGTAGGAAATGACGAACGTTACCCGGTTAATTAACGTATGAAAAAACGCAATTCGCACATCAAAGAAACGAAAATCGAAATCATTCCGATGATTGACACGATGTTCTTCCTGCTCGTATTCTTCCTACTCTCGTCACTCAATATCATCAGCCTTTCCGGGTCCAAGGTGCGCTTGCCCAAGGCGCTGTCCGCGACAAAGCCGCAGAAGAAAGCGGACCTGACGGTCACGGTCAAGCCCAACGGCACCACGCAGATCGATAACACGACGTTCGCGCCCGCGGAAGTCGGTGACGCGCTGGTGCGGTCCGCGCAAAAGACGGGTCTCCTCCCGAACACGGCGGACGTGAACGCGGTGGCGGATAAAGCGAAGAACCTGATCGTGGTCATCAACGCCGACTCCGAAACGGATAACGCCGCTGTCGTGCGGGCGATCGACTCGGCACGGGCGAAAGGGTTCGTGAAATTCGGTATCGCCGCGAAGGGCAAGGGCACCCTCGCGCAAGAGAGTGCGGGACAATAGCAAGGAGCATCTACCCCTATGAAAAGACGAAACAGCGATTTAAAGCGCACCAAAATCGAAATCATTCCGATGATTGACACGATGTTCTTCCTGCTCGTATTCTTCCTGCTTTCCGCGTTGAGTATCATCAATCTGGAATCCATCGGGATGAACCTTCCGAAGGAGGAAAGTTCTGCCAGTACTCCCAAGATCAACAAAGTGGAATCGCAGTTGACGGTGGCTATCAACAAAGACGGCAACGTTTTCGTGAACGGCAAGTTTGTTCTGCCGGATGCTATCGGTCAAAAGTTGCTGGACGAGGCGACCCGGCAGGAGCGGATCCGGCTAAAACAGCCCCGCGCCGTGTTGACCGAGGAAGCGATCCGCAAGATGAGCGTGGTTATCAGCGCGGAAAACGGGGTAACGCATGGTCTGGTGGTGACCTGCATTGACTCGGCGCGTCAAAAAGGGATGGAACGCTTCGCTATATCGGTGGATAGCCGGATCATACCCAAAAATAATTAGCACCCTTTAGCCGAATTTAGTTCGTTTCGTTTGAAGCAGTTCGGATCGGGTGAGGTCAAACCTGTCGTCGGGTGGCACGACGGAGATTGCAACGTGCTTTGTTTTCCGATACAGGAAGCCGTTATTTATTTAAAGAGCGGCGCAGTCGCGAACGGAGTTCAAAAACAAAATTATGGCAGAAAATACAAAACCAACCAGTTTCCTCAACGCGGACGACATCGCGTCCGATGTGGAGCGCAAGCAGAATCAGCGACTCATGGTCGCTTCCAGTATATCCATCGCGGTAAACTTGATGTTTTTGATCGGTGCGGCGAAAGGCATGGAAGAAAAGCAACTTTCGTTGGAGCAAGATCAACGCATCGTTTATCTGGATATTACTTCCACCCCTGCCCCGGTTACAACTCCCGAAGCGGAAAAGCCGATCCCGACTCCTGCCCCGAAACAAGTAGCACGGGTCGAGCCGAAGAAAAAGCCGGAAACCCGGCAAACCCCGCCCCCGCCGAAGCCGGTAAAGCGAACGCCGGTCCAGGTCGCGCGGAATACTCCGAAGCCGGTCGTGGTAGCGCAGCGCACGCCGCCCCCGCCGCCGCCCGAGGAAGTGATTCCTGATGTGGTGCAAACGCCTCCGCCGCCGAAACCGGTCGAGGAAACCGTGACCGCGACCACGACGGAACAAGAACAAGTCGTACAAGCCCGAAGCGGACGCGCCACGGAGACTGCCGCCAGCAACCGCCCGACGGGTGCCTCGGTAGCCAATAACGCCGTTTCGGCGGCACCGGCACCGCGTGGCGGGGTGCAAACCGAGATCAACACCGATGTGTCCGGTCCTTCCGCCGCAATGAGCGCGTCGGGTGGTGCCCCTTCCCTTGCGGGTGGGACACGAAACAACCGGGCTAGTGTCGCCGAAGGCGTTGCTAGTGGCGCGACGGACATCGCCGGTGGCAGTTTCACCGCGCCAAACGCACGGAACCGGTCAGCGACTGGCGCACCCAGTCTGCGCACCGGTGCGGAAAGCGGCATCAACGCCGCTGGCGTAGCTGGTATTGTCGGCGCGGCACGTAACTCGAACAATGTCACCGGCGCGGCGGGTAGCATCGCCGGTCCATCGCTGAGTGCATCGTCGGGTCCCACCCTCGGCACACTCGGGAACAAGTCCGGTTCGCGAAACAATATCCTGACCCAGGCGGACGCCGGTGGCGGTACCGCCGCCGGAGCCGGTGACTTCACCGTTGCTAAAGGCAGTGGCTTGAGACCGGGTGCCATCGTGGCGCGAACGGGAACCACGTCCGGTGGCGGTGCGCCCGGAGCCATGAGCAACGCGACGTTAACGTCGCGGATCGGTGCTGGTGGCGGCGGTGCGGGTAGCAACGGTGCGGAAACGCTTGGTGCGCCCCGTCTTTCGATGGGTACCGGCGGCACCGGCGGCGGTCCGGT
>JACMIS010000102.1 GCA_014381035.1 Armatimonadota bacterium | reverse complement strand
TATCAAACCGAATGTTACCAAGTGTCCAGGAAATATCAACGTCACGCGGGTCAATCACCAGCGGACCGGGAACCAATGCCACTTCATCAAAACCATAGGCGCGACGCACTTTTTTATTGCCGCCAACTGTTGTATCCAAAATGAAAAATCCTCCGATTTTTCATTTTAATATATCGGTTAGCATAGGAGAAAACAAGCGGCTACAATAACAGCCAGTTATGAAACCGTTCGTTGTCGGGATAGATGCGGGAGGGACGCATGTCCGCGTCCAGTATGCGGACGCGGTAACGGGAAGGCTCGTCCGTGAGACGCTCGGCTTCCGTGCGAGTGCGTCCGGGGAACCGCCGCACGGGATGGACTTGCCGTCGCATCCCGTATCGTCCGTTTGCGCGGGCATCACAAAAATCACCCGCGCGGGAATCGCCGAGTCATGGGAGCAGTTTTTGCGCACGCAGTTCCCCGATGCGCACATCGCCGTGGTGCCGGATTATGTGATCGCGTTCCATGCCGCGTTGCCAGAGGGCAATGGCGTGGTCATCATCGCCGGCACAGGAAGTGTTGCGTATGGAGAAAACGGGCGGACCGAAAAATCGGCACGCTGCGGGGGACGTGGCTGGGAGTGGGGCGATGAAGGTAGCGGTGCATGGCTGACCACGGAAATGGTACGCCGGACACTGCGTGCCCTGGACGAGCAAGCATCACCGACCACATTGACACGCGCCGTTTGCGAGGAATTGGGAACAATGGATGCGGCAACGCTGGCGGCAGAAGCGCGTCGGAGGGTGAACGAGGATGGCGGAACGGGGCGCGGATTCCTCGTCCCACTTTTAGTGCGTGTCAAGGAAAGTGGCGACGGTGAAGCACAGGGCTTGTTTATCGGGGCGGGCGGCTGGCTGGCATCCCTGGCGACGGCGACCGCGAATCGCCTCGGGTTTGCTGGCGACGAATCGGTAACATTTGCAACGTCTGGCGGCGTATGGAAAGCAGGCGGTAAAACGTTGGAACAGGGTTTCCTCCAGGCATTGAAACGCCGTTTTCACAATCCGATACCCTGCTTTGAGGAACCATCGCCCATCGAAGGAGCGACCCGACTCGCATTCAAATCACAAGTAAAACGAAGCGAATGAGCGTGGGGATAGTCAAACAAATAAAGGTGTTCTCCGAAGGGGGTATGAGGCATACGCGGGAGTATCGTGAACAGATATTTACGAGGCGTTTTATTAGGTTTCGGAAAGAATGATTTATGGCAAGTAACTATAACAATCGAGCCAAGAGCGCGGCACCCGCGAGTGACGGCGACCCCGCCGATCTGAAGTTGGTCATGGGCGTCGGCGCGTTTATCGTGCTTTGTTTTTTAGTCGGCTATTTTGTGCTCGGCAAACGGTTTGGCGATGCGGGAAGTAATTCTGCCGGTCCTACCGAGCCCGTCGCAGTCGCACCGACCGTGGTATCCAACGGGACGCAACCGGTCCCCAAGGGGACGCTCACCATTATCGACAACACGGCAGAGTTAGAGGCAAAACGCAAAAAGGCGGAAGACGAAGCAAAGAAAAAAGCCGACGAAGAGGCGAAAAAGAAAGCCGACGAAGAGGCGAAACGAAAGTTGGAAGAAGAAGCCAGAGAAAATATGGCATCCCCAACCCCGACCGCGACGAACGCCGCGCCGGACGAGGACGATTTGCCAAGGGAGCCAGTCCCTGCTGAGACGCCCGCGCCGGAGCCGGATGCGGACGATATTCCACCTACGCCGAAGGTCGAACCGACGCCCGCCCCCAAGCCGTCTCCTTCCCCGGTTCCAGTGACGCCCGACGATCCGGAAGATAAAGCCATGTCCGCGCCGGTGGCGGCAACGGTGTTCAACGGTCCGCTGTACCGGGTTCGTGTCGGCACCTTCGAGGGAAAGACGAACGCCGAAACACGCGCCGCCGAACTCAAAGCCGCGGGTTATGAAACCAGTCTTTCAACGGATGTCGTCGATGGCAAGGTAATCTATCGCTTGCAGGTCGCGGCGTACAAGAGCGAAAAGACGGCACGCGAATTCGCCAAACAGGTTGAGGCGAAGGGCTTCCAAACCACCGTTTCTCGCAATTAGCAAGGTCAGTGGTCAGTGGTTGCCGGGGACGATTTATTTTCCGTCCCGGTTTGTTGCTTCGATTCAGGAATCCCGGTAGACGCGCGGATGTTATCGTTGCTAACGTTCGGTGGGGACTAACCGCCGAACGTTAGCAACGTGACCGAATGCGCGGGAAGCACCCACGATGCCCTCCCCGGCTTCGCGAACGGCGTTCCGCGAGTTGTCGTCGGTTTCTCGCCGTTCTTGCCGGACGCGATCTCCACGCGCTGATACCCCTTCGCGCCGGTCGGTTGCCCCGTAAATGCGGCGTTCACAGTTTGCGAGGCGTCGGTCCGATTGATCATTAGCAACGAGCGGCGTTTGGTCTGCGGATTTGTGACCGCATAGGCGACAACCGCGCCATTCCCGGATTTCGTTACGACCCGGTTCCCGACCAGATACGTGTTGAACAGATGGAAAACTTCCGCGCCCGGTCGTCGGTTATCGCCATTATCGGTCTTGCCGTAGACCCCGTCTTTTTCGTTCCACGCTTGCGCCGAGTCCAGACCTGCGCGAGTCGTCGCGACCATCGTCAGCGCGTCGAACACCCCGCTTTTGGCGTTCGTCATGCGCGGGTCGCGGGTCTCCCATGTCCACGAGATATTGTACTCATCCAGAAAGACCGGAATCCGGCGCGTCGGCGATACCTTTTCCATCAGGGTGACCGCGTTTTTCGCGAAATCGCCCATCGCTTTCGCGCGGTCGTACACTTCGGCGTCGGGAGTGTCCGCCGAACCCGACGCATACGCGTGGATCGAGAAGAAATCGAGATAGGGGAGCGTTTTGCGGGCGAAACGCTCGTGCATTTCGACGAGATCGGGACGCGCCGCCGCCGGACCGCCCGTTTTGATCGCGGGGTCAACGGCTTTCATTGCCGCCGCGCACCGGTTGTAAATCTCGCCCACTTCGTCCCACCGATCCGGCTTGTTCGGATCCTTTAATCCGCCCCAGCCGCCGTTCTCGTGAAAATCGGTGAAATAGGGACCATCCCATTCGTTCGTGATCTCGAAATATTTGACGCCCAGTTTGTTTTCGACATTCACGATGCGAACGAAATCCGCACAGAGCGCGGCGTAAGCGTCCCACTGATCGACGTCAAGGAAACGGTCATTATTCTTATCCATTCCTGCCGGGAACGAGGGAATATTCAGCAAGACGGCGGGTTTGTGTTTGAAGCGAAGCGCGGTCAGGATTCTCGCGAGTTTAGCGCGGTCCCAACCGGTCCCGGACTCGTTCAAACAACCTTCCCAGGATTTCGAGGACGGTTGCATCTTACCCGCGTTGTGGTAGCGCACCATGCCGGGAGCCATGTATTCGATGTTCGCTTTGTAAGCGGCTGACAGGGCGTTCTTTTCCGAAAAGCCGCCATACAGATTGATCGAGTAATGCAACGGTGTCGCTTTGCCCTCAACCTTCGCCCAGTTAACGGAGACCGCGATAGGGGTTCGGCTGGCGTCGGGCGTCGGTACGACCGGCTTCTTGTCGAAGTCGGGTAAGAATGCGGTGCCGTCCGGCGCGGTATTTCCAGCAGAATCCGGTTTGTAACTATCGTCTTCAGCAAAGACGAGACAGTCAAGCCCATCGTTCTCACCCGCCGCTCCGCTCCCCCGGATAATCACGATGTTTTCTCCGAGTGCCGCCCGCGTGTGCCGCCCGAAACGCACCCATTTCCATGTATCGGATTTATCCCACGACCATTCGTACTCTTTCTGCGTCCCGCCTGGGGTTCCTTTGAGTTGGGCTTGTATACCCCGCACCCGCGCCCAGATAGTGAACACGCCGCCGCCGGTTTTCGGCACATCGGCAGTGAGGATGGGTTGATACTCGCCGGATACGCGCACGTATTTCCCCCCGCTCGCGTCCTTATCATTCTTTACCTCCCCGCGCGGCATCATTTCCGCTTCTACCCGCAAGACACCGGGAATCTCCGCCACGATTAGCGGTGCGAGGAGATTGGTTGCGGCGAACGAATCGTTCGCGTGGGTGCGGCACCCTCCCAAAAAAGTAAGCGATAAAGTCATTGCGGCGAGTGCCAAGCATTGTGAAGTTACCAAAATATTATCCTTGCTTCATGTCCTGCTTCAAAACAACACCCATTGTTTCTCCTCACTTCGTCGCGGAGCATCCGCCGCGGACGTGTTGCACAAGTCTGCGGCGGATAAACAGATGGACTACTTATTCCATCTGGCTTCCGTCTGGTTCGCCATATCCTGCGCGTTCGGGTCCCACGTGTTGGCTTTGTTCCAGTAGGACCAGCCCGCCTTTTCGTTCAGGGTCTGGGAAGCACGCAGTCCTTTCACGTGGCCGTCGGCGAACAGGTAGTTGGCGACACCGCTGTGACCGGAGAACAAGTCGTCGCGGTGTTTGTCATACCCGTAGTTGAAATGCTCGGTCAGCGAGCCTTTCTCCCAATCGTTCGTGCCGTCCGGACCGACATATGTCTCGACGATAGAGATCGTCGTCGCCGGTTTGTCTATGTCCGCGAGGGGGACGCCATTTTCCGTGATTACGGAGTCGTACAGGCAGTTGTACGAAATGAAAAACCTCTCCGGGGTGGGCCAGCCGCCGTCGATAGTCTCCTTGCTGTTATCCGGGTTGGAGGAACAAACGAAAACCTGCTCACTCTTCACATACGGGAAAATCAGACTACGCCACGAGTTGGCTTGTCGTGCATACGAACCGTTCGGGTCCCAAAAAATAGCCGGGTGTCCGGCACCGTTCAGGACATAGGTTTCATCATAATCCTGAACATATTGCATGATCGCGGTGCCGATCTGTTTCTGATTCGACAGGCACGACGTTTGTCGCGCTTTTTCTCTGGCCTTCGCGAACACCGGAAAAAGTATGGCGGCGAGGATAGCTATAATTGCTATAACTACAAGCAGTTCGATCAGCGTAAATGCTCTGGGTTGGCGATTGTTGTTCATTGTCTTTCAACTTCCTTGTAAGTGCAGTACTCTCGGTCCATGGTCAGTGCGGGCTTATTGCAGTCCCGCGTCATGTCTTATACCGGCAATAATTCCCGGTTTTGCCGCTTCGGGAATAGTCTTGTCGCTCTCGACAGCCACGATTCGCTTCTGCGCGTCGGCAGTTGTTATCTTCGTTTTAACACTTTCGGTCGAAGTCACGCCCGGTACCGATGGTTTGACTACTCCCGTCACACGCTCAGAAGCGCAACCCATTCCCCCTATCAAAGTGGCTGCCAACAAAACAGCCAGTTGTGCCAGTTGCAAATGATTCATTGTGTCGTCCCTGCTACTCTATCATTCGATGCACTAACGGTTGTGCGGTTTTTCCCTGAAAATGAGATTGTTCCAGACCTAACCTGCCCTCAAGTCGTTTCCCCGAACGTCAACGTGGGTCGCAGGACGATATGCTCCGGCGGACTATCTTCCTCGCTGTTGATCCGGCGTAAGAGAAGTTGCATCGCCACGCGGGTCAACTCCACCGTGTCGGTATGGACCGTGGATAGGATCTGCGGCAGTTCGCGCCCTTCCTCAATGCCATCAAATCCCAGCACCGCGATGTCCTCCGGGACACGTACCCCCGCACGAATCAGTCCGTTGTAGACTCCTATCGCTAGCACATCGTTATGGCAGAATACGGCGTCCGGACGCACCTCGCGAGGCAGGGCGGCGATTTCCAGGGCGGCTCTCAAGCCAGCGCGGCGCGTTTCTTCTCCGTCCGTAATGATCTCCGTCAGCGAAACACCTGCCGCGTCGCAGGCTTTCCGGCAACCGATGAATCTCGGCTCCGCCCGCTCCCTATCGTTCGGGTAGGGAGAAATGTGTGCGATCTGTTTGTACCCCCGGGTCAGGAGATGTTCCGCCGCGATCTGCCCTCCCACCTCATAGTCGAACGAAACCCAGTCGCTTTCATCGGCACGCGTAGAGCCGATGTATACCAGCGGGAGCGAGTCGGCTTGCGTCCCCAGAAATTCGGCGGCACTCTGTACATTCCACGACCAGACCAGCGCACCGTCCACGGGCCAGGCGGACCGGATCGGCGCGTGTACCTTGTACGTCCCCTGCACCGAAGGTGCGGTATCGAGGAGCACCGAAAGACCGGCAGACAGCGCGGCATGCTCGGCATTTTCGAGCAACTCGACGAAAAACGGGTTGCGTAGCCCTGAGATCAGCAAACCAATCGTATCGGTTTTGCGGCGGCCCAAAGAGCGTGCATAACGGTTCGGACGGTATCCGAGTTCGATGGCGACCGAGCGCACCCGATCCTGCGTCGAGGACGCGATGCGGGCGGAGATGTTGTTGTTCAAGACATGCGAAACGGTGCCGGGAGATACCCCTGCCCGTGCCGCCACCTCGCGTATAGAAATCGCCTTCGTTACATCTCGCATCGGTCTATCTCAGCCGCTCTGCCACTATGCAAAAACGATTGTGCCTAACTTTACCTTTTGTTGTGCAGTTTGTCAAGCGGGAACGAAATTAATTTTCAGGCGTACTGCGCGGAAAGCGTTTCAGAATCGCGAATCGCAGCGAACTCCTCGAGAGCACGCCCGGTACCGATGGCGACACACGAAAGAGGGTCGTCGGCGACACGTACGGGGATAGAAGTGGCGAGGGCAAGGAGGCGGTCGAATCCGCGTAGCAGTGCGCCGCCGCCAGTAAGCGTGATGCCGCGCTCGATGATGTCGGACGATAGTTCGGGCGGCGTTTGCTCCAGGACCGCTTTTACCTTGTCCACCACCTGTGCGATCGGTTCGGCGAGGGCTTCGCGCACTTCGGCGGACGAGACAACCACGGTTTTCGGCAGACCGGCGATCAGGTCACGACCACGCACTTCCATGGTCATCTCCTCGTCCATCGGGAACACGGAGCCGATCTTGATTTTGATTTCTTCCGCAGTCCGCTCGCCGATCATCAGATTGTAGTTGTTGCGGATATGACGGATGATCACCTCATCCATTTTGTTGCCGCCGACCCGAAGCGACCGCGAAACAACGATGCCGCCGAGCGAAATGACCGCAATGTCGGTCGTACCGCCCCCCATATCCACGACCATGTTTCCGCCGGGAGTACCTATCGGTAGCCCTGCGCCAATCGCAGCCGCCATCGTTTCCTCGATCGTCGCCGCTTCCCCCGCGCCCGCCGAGATCGCGGCTTGCCACACGGCGCGTTTCTCGACCGAAGTCACGCCGGACGGCACACAGATGATCACACGGGGCTTGAACGCCCGCCGTTTGCCGCAGACTTTGGCGATCATGTAGGAAAGCATTTTTTCCGTCGTCGTATAATCGGCGATCACGCCGTCGCTCATCGGGCGGATCGCGACGATGTTTCCGGGAGTGCGCCCGATCATCAGCCGCGCTTCCTCGCCGACCGCTTTGACCTTCTTCGAGTTGCGATCAATCGCCACCACGGACGGTTCGCGTAGTACGATTCCCTGTCCACGCTTGTAAACAAGAATATTTGCGGTACCGAGGTCAATACCGATTTCGGGGATCAAGGAAAAGTTCATACGCATAGCGCATCCATTGTATCGCGTATGCGATCCATAACCACGGGTCGCCGTGATTCTACGCTACAGAGGCGAGACCCAGTTTTTGGGAAAGAAGGTTTGCAGGAAAACCTCGCTCGCGTAACGGTCGGTCATCCCGGAAACGTAGTCGCACACCACGACGGCCCGGGTCGGCAGGTCCATGTCGCGGTTGGCGCGGTTTTTCGGGACGCGCTCCGGCTCCGTCATGTACAGGCGGAACAACTGCTTGAGTAGTTCCCCGGCTTTCGCCAGTTCGGCTTTCGCGGCGTTATGTTTCGTATAAACGTTCTCGAAAAGGAAATCCTTCAAACGGTTCGTCGCGCCGAGGACCGGTTCGCCCATCGAGACGAACGGCTGATCGAGCGACGTTTCGATCACGTTCGTGACCATGCGCGTGATCCGCTCACCGTGCGTGCGTCCGAGCAGTTCCAGCGTTTCCCGCGGGAGCGACTCCGCCGTCAGCATCCCGGCACGAACGGCGTCGTCGATGTCGTGATTGACATAAGCAATCCGGTCACAGATGCGAACCACCATGGCTTCGAGTGGCGGGGACAGGTTGTAGGAGACAGGGAAGGGGGAAGAGGCAGATACACCGTCCCCGATTCCCTGTCCCCTTCCCTCCAGATCGGCGCGACCTTTGCTGTGACCGGCGATACCGATGCGGGTCTCTTGCGTCAGATTCAAGCCATCGCCCCGTTTTTCCAGTACATCCACTACGCGAAGGGACTGCTCATAGTGGCGGAACCGCTCGCCGGGAACAAACTCCTGTAGCACGGCATCAATCGCTTCCTCACCCTCATGCCCGAACGGAGGATGACCCAGATCGTGCGCGAGCGCGATGGCTTCGGTAAGATCCTCGTTCAATCGCAACGCTCGGGCGACCGTGCGCGAGATCTGCGCGACTTCCAGCGTGTGGGTAAGGCGGGTACGGTAATGATCCTCTTCGGGGTCCAGAAATACTTGCGTCTTGTGCTTCAAACGGCGGAACGATTTGGTGTGTAGCACACGGTCGCGGTCGCGCTGGAACGCGGTGCGAACGGGGTCTGGTTCCTCGGGGCGATTGCGGCCTTGCGACTGCGCCGACTTCGCCGCATACGGCGACAGCATCTGCGCCTCCCAGTTCTCCGTCCGTTCGCGTATCGTCATGCTTTTCTCCGGTTCCCTCAGGCGATATTATACCTGTAACTATGTGCGACCGGCGCAAATCGGAAACCGCCGACAGGAGAGCGCGATGCCTTCCCCGTTTCCGGGCATGGTCCATATCTTGAGAACACGTTTCGATGGCGACAATTCCACGGTCATTTTATCAGTGACATTACGTATCAATTAAACGCACAACTGCCTGCGAGAATTATCGCGCAGTATGAGGAGCGGTGTTATCTGATGCCGTTCGAAGATTATATTTATCCCGACGGTACTGCTGTGGAGTCGCCGAGTGCGCCGCCATCCGCTTCGCGCACGGCGGTCATAGAGCGCACCGAAACTCTGCCACTTATCATCAAGTACGCGCCTCACGAAGTAACGGAGCCAAATATCGAAGTAATCACCGCCGATGGCGAGGAGCGCGTTCTGACAGTCATTGAGTTTCTTAGCCCCACCAACAAAATGGCAGGCATCGGACGTGACGAATACACCCTGAAACAAAGCCGCGTTCTGAACAGCGAAAGCCACTTACTGGAAATAGACCTGCTTCGCGCCGGAGAACACGCCGTCGCGGTACGGCGGGAGCGCGTTCTGGAGAAAAACGGTTCGACTATCTGATCTTGCTCCATCGCGTCGGCAATCGTCGGGGGCAATTCGAGGTGTGGCCCCTTTCCGTGCGCGACACACTTCCGATGGTGCGCGTACCACTGCTACCGGGAATGCCCGACGCACTACTCGATTTGCAACCGATCATGAACGGCGTCTACGACCGCAGTGCGGTCGGTCACAGACTCAAGTACAGGCAAGCACCGGAACCACCCTCATCGCTCGGCCACGCGCAATGGGCGGACGGTCTGCTCCGCGAAAAAGGATTGCGTTCGTAACAAAACCAGTATTCACTTGCGTATAACTTTCGCCCTTGTCCCTTTACATACCCTCATGCGACGGATATACTGCCGGTTATATTTATGGCACGGAGGGCGGCTCTCGTGATGGAAAACGGGTTGGGCGAAGGCATCAGTAACAGTGGCAACGGACAGCGCATCGTCATACGGGGCGGCAAACGACTTGTCGGCAGTGTTCCCATCGGGGGCTCCAAAAACGCCGCCGTCGCGCTGATCGCGGGGGCACTTCTCGCCGAGTCCGGCGACACCGTTTTAACCAACGTCCCGCAGATCTCCGACATCGAAACCCTCGCGGAACTTCTTTGCCGTCTCGGCGCCACGGTCGGCTTCGAGGGCGACGGGCACACGATCCGCATCAACGCTTCCGGGTTGAAAGAGTTCGCCGCGCCGGTGGAACTGGTCGCACGGATGCGTGCGTCATTTTGGGTGCTCGGTCCAGTTCTCGCCCGCCTCGGCAAAGCCATTATCCCCCAACCGGGGGGCTGTAATATCGGGGCACGCGCGGTGGACCTGCATCTCAAAGGTATGGAAGCCCTCGGGGCGACCGTGGAAAGCGAACACGGCGCGATCTGCGCCGACGCCCCCAAAGGTGGGTTGAAGGGCGCAAACATTTACCTCGATCTGCCGTCCGTCGGCGCGACGATGAATGTGATGATGGCGGCGACCCTGGCGGACGGCGTGACCGTGATTCAGAACGCGGCGCAGGAGCCCGACGTCGAAAACCTCGGCGACCTGCTCGCCGCGATGGGCGCGGACATTTCCGGGCAGGGCACGGGCACGATTTTCATCCGCGGCGTCAAAGCTCTGCGTGGCGCGACGTTCGCGGTGATGCCGGATCGGATCGAAGCCGGAACTTTCGCGGCGGCGGCAGCGATAACGGGTGGCGATGTCGTCCTGCAGAACGCAAATTTCGCGCACCTGCGCGCCGTACTCTTCAAACTCGCCGAAATGGGTGTCGGCGTGGACGACGTCCCCGGCGGGGTCCGTATTCGCGGCAAGGAAGCCGGGCGGCTCAAGTTCACGCGCCTGACCGCGATGCCGCATCCTGGCTTTCCGACCGACCTGCAGCAGCCATTCACGTCGGTGCTCGCCCTCGCGGACGGGACTTCGGTTGTTACGGACACGGTGTATGAATCGCGCTTTCATTACCTGACCGAGCTTGCCAAACTCGGCGCGAAGATCTCGGCGGACGGCGGACGACAGGCGATCATCACCGGGGTCCCGAGATTCTCTGGCGCGATTGTGAAGGCAACCGATCTGCGTGCCGGTGCCGCGCTGATCGTCGCGGCTCTCGCGGCGGACGGCGAAACCCGCGTATACGACACATTTCACGTCGAGCGCGGTTACGAGAACATTGTCGGGAAACTGCGCGGTATCGGTGCCGAGATCAACCGCGAAGACGAATCAGGTACGCTCATCGCCGACTAATTTTTCCGTTCTTAATATCCTGTTTCGCCCTGTCCTCGTCACGTGGTTGCCAAACCTATCGCGACCCGATACAATCCGCTTCGGGCAACCGCCCGCCTTCCCGTTCTGCGAACTCGATTTCATCCTGATTCGCGGCACCGGACGGGCTGTGAATCTCCCCCCCGATTTTGATGCGGACCGCGCCCAAAGGCGACCCACATCAACAACTGCTTAGGAGTGTTCTTTAGTGTCCGAAACACGCGCCGCATCTACCGCCCCGTCCGAATCCGCCGAGTCACCGGAAACGACTCCCGCGAAAACCGTTAAGTATATCTTTGTTACCGGGGGCGTGGTTTCGTCTATCGGAAAAGGGATCACTTCCGCCGCACTCGGGCGTCTCCTGCGCAATCGCGGCTTCCAAGTCGCGATGCAGAAGTTAGACCCGTATATCAATGTGGACGCTGGCACGATGAATCCATACCAACACGGCGAATGCTTCGTCACCGACGACGGCGCGGAAACCGATCTCGATCTCGGGCACTATGAACGGTTTGTGGATATTACGCTTTCTCGCGCCGCAAGCGTTACGACCGGTACGGTGTACGGCGCGGTGATCGCTAAAGAGCGGCGCGGCGATTACCTCGGTGGCACCGTTCAGGTGATTCCGCATATCACGAATGAAATCAAGGAACGGATCACCCAATACGGGCGTTCGACTGGCGCGGACGTAGTCATTGCCGAGGTCGGTGGCACGGTGGGCGATATCGAAGGGCTGCCATTTCTGGAAGCGATCCGCCAGATGAAGCGCGACGCGGGTCCCGAGAACGTCCTCTATATCCACGTTACTCTGATCCCTGCGGTCGGCCCGTGGAACGAGGTCAAAACCAAACCAACGCAACATAGTGTGATGAAGATGCGTGAAGTCGGCATCGCCCCGGACGTTCTGGTGTGCCGCACGAAAGTCCCGCTGACGGAGGAGCAAAAAGAAAAGATCGGATTGTTCTGCGATGTTTCGATGGACGCGGTGATCGAGGCACGTGACACGGAGACGATCTATGCGATTCCGGTTTTGTTCGAGGATCAAGGCTTTTCCGAACTTGTCATTCGGCGACTTCACCTGCCACAAACCGCACCGGATCTGGATGGGTGGCGCGGTATTGTGCAACGCATCCTGAAACCGGCGCATGAGGTGCGGGTCGCGATAGTCGGCAAGTACACGGAAAACGGGGACGCATACATCTCCATTGCGGAGTCGCTCAAACACGCCGGGATTCAAAACGATAGCCGGGTGCATCTGGACTGGATTGATGCCGAGATTCTGGACGCGGAAGGCACTGCGGACGAACGCTTGGCCGGCGTAGACGCCGTAGTGGTTTGTCCCGGCTTCGGTGGTCGCGGGGTCCCCGGTAAGATTGCCGCCGTGCGCTACGCCAGAGAAAACAAGACACCCTTTTTGGGGATCTGCTACGGAATGCAGATGGCTGTCGTCGAGTACGCAAGACATATGGCGAATCTGAACAGCGCGAACACCACGGAAGTGGACCCCGACACGGCGTACCCGGTCATCGCACTCATGCCGGACCAGTACGGTATCGCCGATAAAGGCGCGACCATGCGCCTCGGACTCTGGCCCTGTTCGCTCGCGCCGGAAACGCTGGCGTCGAAACTGTACGGGAAAACCAATGTCGAGGAGCGACACCGCCACCGGTTCGAGGTGAACAACGAGTACCGCGATCTGCTTACCAAAGCCGGTCTGGTGTTTTCCGGATTATCGCCGGATCATAAACTGGTCGAGATTATCGAACTGCCGCAATCAATTCACCCGTTCTTTATCGCGACGCAGTTTCACCCGGAGTTTCTGTCACGCCCCAACCGCGCCCATCCGCTCTTTGCCGGGTTGATCGAAAACGCGCTCGCGGGCAAGATGAAGGCATAGGAACAACGGTATTTCCAATAGAAAGTACTCAAGCCGTGCGAAAATTGCCAAACTGTGGCAATAATACGGTATGAGCGAACCCGTTACCAATCTGTCACAAACCGTTACCGAACTTTCCGGGGTGCCGGGACTCGGACCGGTGCGCCGCCGGTTGCTTGCCGAAGCGGGGATCACTACCCGTGCCGAACTCGCGCAAACAACGCTGGAACAGATTATCTCCGTTACCGGAATGCCCCGTAGCGTGGCGGTTCAGGTAGTGGCGTTTGCCCTCACTACCCAACCCCCTCAAGAAAAAGAGAGGGAAACAGAAGAAGCCGGTGACGGGCCGCTCCCCACAAGCGTTTTATCCGGTCCCCCCCTCCCTCCAGAGGGGTCGGGATTGGAGGTGAGGGAAGCCGGGATCAGAGCGACGGAAACACTTGATCTTCCCGCTCCCGGCGAGGATGCACCGCAAACCACCCGTTTGGAGCGTGCCGTGCTTCGGGCGCAGACGGCGATTGCCGACGCGTCACGCCGCACCGAGTCCGGCTCTAAATTGAGTGAAACGCTGGTGCGTTTCGCACGGCTCACGGATGAACTGCCGCGCCGGGTGACGCCGGAAACACGGGGCGGAGTGTTGCGGCGCATCACAGAGCGGATCGAAGCGATTGCGGAACGACTGGAAACGGTTGCGGGAGCGAAAAAAGACGCCAGTCCGCTCGGTTCCAAACGTGCCAAGCGGTTACAACAACGGTTGAAGCGTACACGGGACAGCATCAAGCGAACCCTGAAAACCGCCGCGACGGATTCCCGTTGACAATACAAAGAAACGAATTCCGGCGCGTTGCGGTAAAATAAGCGCGGAACATTTTTTTGCCGATGCCGATCAAAGCCTACCGCACTTCGAAAAAAGAAAGTTACCTGCCTAATCTGCCGCCGATGTTTCCTGTAATGCAAGCGTCACTCGGCGGTTGCGATGGTCCGCGCCTTGCCGCCGCCGTTTCGCGGGCGGGCGGACTCGGTACGTTGTCTGTCTGGAACCCCGATCCGTCCGAACTGCGAAGGAAATTGCGGCAGATCCGCATAATCACCCCCCGCCCTGTGTTGTTGGCGTTCACGGCGCAATGGGAACGGGACGAGGTTTTCGACACCGCCATCACCGAGGGATTCCGCACGTTTCAAGTGTTCTGGTGGAATGCGCCGCGCCTCCTCCCCCGTATCCTCCGGGCGGGTGGAACCGCGTTCTGGCAGATCGGTACGTTAGCGGAGGCGCGAGACGCCACCGAGATGGGAGCGTCGGTTTTAGTTGCGCAGGGCACCGAAGCCGGGGGGCAGGTACGCTCCCCGCGCCCGATTCTGGAGTTGGTCCGCGAATTGCGCGACGAATTCGGTTCTGCCATCCCGATCATTGCCGGCGGCGGGTTCGCGAACACCGACGATGTACAAGCCGCTCTCGCGGCGGGGGCAAACGCGGCATTTTTCGGGACGCGCTTTCTACTGTCCGAGGAAGCGAACGCCCCCAGACGTGACAAGATCCGGTTGCTACGCGCCGGACAGATCAATCTGCAACTGGACCCGCGCCTGACTGGCGACTGGCCCTGCTCCCCGCGCCGCCGCCTTTGCACGCCTACCGATGAAGACCGCCCCTCCCTGTATGCGGGACTGGGTATCGGGCGCATCCAAACCCTGCTACCTGCCGCCGACATCGTTCGCGCCCTGACGGTAACGAAAGCATTCAGGCTGTTTTGATTTCGTTTCTGGAAACTCTCGGCGTCGAACCTACCGATGTCCAATCGCCACACTCCCCTACCGAACTCGCGGAAGCGGTTCGAGACGCGGTTTCGGCGGGACACGCAATTGTACCCCACGGCGGCGGTACCGGGCAGGGTTATGGCTACCGCCTCCGCGCCGGGGCGTTTACGCTCATAGAAACATCCGGCTTGAACCGGATCGTTGCCGTGGAACCGGGCGACCTGACAATCACAGTCGAAGCGGGCGCGACGCTCACCGATGTACAAGCCGCGCTCCGACCGCACGGCTTGTTTCTTCCCCTCGACCCGCCGCACCCCGAAAGTGCTACCATCGGCGGCATTCTGGCGACCAATGCGTTCGGCGCGTCCCGCCTCGGTTACGGCACGGCGCGGGACTGGCTGATCGGTTTGTCGGTGGTGAATGCGCAGGGCAGACTTGTCAAAGGCGGCGGCAAGGTGGTCAAGAACGTCACCGGGTACGACATCCCCAAACTGCACATCGGCGCACTCGGCACCCTCGGCATCCTCGCGGAAGCCACGTTCAAAGTCGCGCCGCTACCCGAGGCGGAACGAACTGTGTTCGTTCGCTTGGGCGATGACAGCATCGGCGGTACCGAGGCATTCTTCGATGCGGCAGAGAAACAAACTTCCACGATACAGCTTTATGGGCGCATGGAGGAATCCGGCACCTACATGGTCGCACACTTCGCGGGATTCGAGGAGGTTGTGGCGGCGGAATCGGAACGTGTCGCGCAAGAATCTCGCGATGGAATGAGTCCACAGCACCCGGTTACTGTTCTTGATACACCGACGAGTCACGCCCTCCCTGGCGGAACCGTCGTG
Organism: Armatimonadota bacterium; assembly: GCA_014381035.1. The sequence continues at coordinate 1,933 of JACMIS010000102.1, read as the reverse complement.
CTGCGATTTGCGGGTCCCGCCACACAGCAATGGCCCGCCCTCTGGCAATTATCTATCTTTCGGCAAGCGGGTGGTGTTGTAGAAGGCTGGAATGGAACTGGCGTGTCGCACGTTCATTTCCCCGAATGGAACGATGCCATTCCGGCGGCAATGGGCGACATGATGGAATGGATGAGCACACCCGGTTATCCGTTCTTTCAAAGCCATACGATCCTGCACGCCCCCCTGGAGGTGCGCGGTGGCGATATTCCCGTCTGGTCGCCCGAGCCCGCGTCGCTCCCGCTGATGCGCCGCTTGAAAACCGCTTTAGACCCCGACCATGTTTTCAACCCAGGGCGATTTATCGGCGGTATTTAACACACGCGATGCGGTAACATATCCGCATGGAAAATTACGCCAAACTCCTTGCCCGTTACAAAGAAATCAGCCACATTAGCAGTGCCGCCGCCGTCCTTGGTTGGGATCAACAGTGCTACATGCCGCACGGTGGAGCCGCCGAACGCGCCGAACAGTTAGCCATTTTAGGCACCATCGCGCATGAGCGGTTCGCGTCCGACGAAACAGGAACGCTACTCGCCGCCGCCGAATCGGAAACTGCCGGTCTCGATGCCGAGTCCGACGAGCGATTGACCGTGCGCGTGGTGCGTCGCGATTACGATCATGCGGTTAAGATCCCGGCAAGTCTCGTCGCCGAACTCGCCAAAGCCGAAACTCTGGGACATGAAGTCTGGGTAAAGGCGCGACAGGAAAACAGTTTCGGACACTTCGCACCGGCACTGGAAAAGTTGCTGGACCTGTCGCGGCAGAAGGCGCAATACCTCGGCTATACGGCGCACCCTTACGACGCGCTTCTGGATCAGTACGAACGGGGAATGACCTCGGCGGAAGTAGATCGCGTTTTCGGCGAACTGCGCACCGGACTGGTCGAACTGGTTCAGTACATCAAGTCGCGCCCGCAGGTGGACGATTCGCCGCTCCGGCGCGACTTTCCCGAAGAGGGGCAAAAAGCGTTCGGCGAGACGATTATCCAGAAAATGGGCTTTGATTTCGAGCGCGGGCGGCAGGATAAGGCGGTCCACCCGTTCTGTACGTCGTTCGGCAAGGACGACGTGCGTATCACGACGCGATTTGAAGCCAACTGGCTTCCCGCCGCGCTGATGGGCACAATCCACGAGACCGGTCATGCTTTATACGAGCAGGGGTTCCAGTCCAAAGACGACGGCACTCCGCTTTCCGGCGCGGTCTCGCTCGGAGTTCACGAATCGCAATCCCGTCTCTGGGAAAATGTCGTCGGTCGCTCCCGCGCCTTCTGGGATGTATACTACGGCGACTTGCAAAAAGCGTTCCCCGGTACGCTCGACAACGTTTCCGGAGACGCCTTCTACCGCGCGATCAACAAGGTCGAGCCGTCTTTCATCCGTGTCGAAGCCGACGAGGCGACGTACTGCTTGCATATCATGCTCCGCTTCGAGATCGAAAAGCGTATGGTCGCGGGCGAACTCGCGGTAAAGGATGTGCCCGACGCCTGGAACACACTTATGCAGGAATACCTCGGCATCACGCCCGACACCGATGCGAACGGTTGCTTGCAGGATGTCCACTGGTCGGCGGCTTTGTTCGGTTATTTCCCGACCTACGCGCTGGGAACGATGTTGTCGTCACAACTTTATGACAAAGCGACGGGTGACTACCCTCATATCGCGTCCGACCTGGAAAAAGGTGAGTTCACTTCGCTCCTGTCATGGCTACGCGAGAACGTCCACGCACCCGGTCGCCGCTACTTACCCTCTGAGTTGGTGCAAAAAGTCTGCGGCGAACCGGCACAATCACGCTCCTACCTGAAATACTTGAACGACAAGTTCCGGGCGGTGTATGGATAATCTTTCCGTTTCCGTTTGTCCTTCGCGGACGGCGCCAACGCATCGTTGGATCG
>JACMIS010000762.1 GCA_014381035.1 Armatimonadota bacterium | reverse complement strand
GATGAACCGGAGCACGAACAGATTACAGTACACGGGCAGGGTGGCATTATTCCCGCAGCGCGCACCGCCGCCCTGTTTGTCGGCAATAGCGGCACCACGGCGCGATTCATCACCCCGCTCGCCGCCCTAGGTCACGGGACGTTCCTTCTGGACGGCGTGGCACGGATGCGTGAGCGCCCCATCGGTGATCTGCTGGAGGCACTTCAAACACTGGGGGTTCATGCCGAAAGTGTTGGCGGAAACGGATGCCCCCCGCTTCGGATCGACGCGGACGGATTGCACGGCGGGGCTTGCACCATTCGCGCCGACAAGTCGAGCCAGTTTCTTTCCGGCCTGTTGCTCGCCGCACCCTGCGCGAAAGGCGACCAAACCGTTATCACCGTTGACGGTCCCCTGCTGTCCGCACCATACATAACGATCACGGTGGAAATGGTCCGTGCCTTCGGCGGCGTGATTCATGTTTCGGAGGATGGGCGCCCCTTTCGCATTCCAGGTAACCAGACATATCGGACTCCCGGCACGTATACAGTGGAACCGGATGCCTCGTCTGCGACCTACTTCTGGGGCGCGGCGGCGATCACAGGCGGCACCGTGCGCGTCCCCGGCATCGGGCGGAACGCGCTTCAAGGTGACGCGGCGTTCGTAGACGTTTTATCCGCGATGGGTTGTGCCGTCCAGAAAGGCGACGATTTTCTCGAAGTCGTCGGCACGGACAAACTCACCGGCGGGACATTCGATATGAACGCGATTTCCGACACAGTGATGACACTCGCCGCCATCGCGCCGTTCGCCGACTCGCCCACGGTGATCGAAAACATCGCGCACGTCCGCCACAAAGAAACGGACCGCATCACCGCCACCGTCTCTGAGCTGCGCCGCCTCGGGGTCCGCGTGGACGAACGTGAAGACGGATTCACGGTCCACCCCTGCGACAAAATCATCCCGACCGCACCGGTACGCACTTACGACGATCACCGCATGGCGATGGCGTTCACGCTGATTGGGCTCCGGGTGCCCGGCGTACAAATTGCGGACCCGTCGTGCGTGAACAAAACGTTCCCCGACTACTTCGCCCGTTTGGAGAAACTGGTATATCCGTAGGGAGGAGTAGAATTCCTACTCTTGCCCCAAACGAGTTGGGGGCGATATAACCGGCGCATGATACCGATGCTGGCTCCGATCCCCGCGCTTGTCACCGCGCCCTGTACATTGTCCGGCGATATTCGCGCCCTCGCCGTCTCCGGGCGGACCGTTTTAGTCCGTCTTCCACGCGGCTACGACGCCCCGGCGAACCGGGGGCGCCGCTACCCGGTTTTTTACCTGCTCGACGGGCAGAACGTATTCGACGGCGCGACTTCGTTCATCGGCGGGAACGAATGGAAAGCCGACGAAACCGCCAATACTCTGGAAACGAATGGCAAAATCGAGCCGGTGATTCTCGTCGCGGTTTACAACGCGGGAGCGAATCGTGTCAATGAATATACGCCCGCTAAAGATATCAAAAATCAGGTCGGCGGCGGCGCGGATGCGTACGGGAAATGGATGGCGGAAACCCTGAAACCGACCATTGATCGCGCTTTCCGCACGAAGCGAGACGCCGCGAACACTGCCATCGGCGGGTCG
>JACMIS010000761.1 GCA_014381035.1 Armatimonadota bacterium | reverse complement strand
TCGCAGACCCCACTCCTGATCTCTCCCCTGGCTTGCCGTGCCGCTCAGCCAGTCCACCTGTTCCCCGGAAAGAGTAAACGCCTCTGCTCCGATTATCTCCGAAAGGTGTTCGCGCCGCTTCGTGCTGAACAGCGGGATCACCGGAAAACCTGACTGATTGAGCAGATAGACGAGCGCGATCTGGGTCGGGGTGCAACCCATTTGCGTTGCCAACGCGCGTGCCCGTTCGCGCCGCGCCTGATTGTCCGGGTTATCATACAGCGTTCCGCCGAGCGGGGACGGGTGCGCCGAGAAGTAACCGTTCGCCGTCGCGGAATACGCGACGATGGGCAGGAGCGACTGCCGGTGCCACGCCGCCGTCGGCGCGTCCATGAAGCGGTTCGTCGGGTCGGCGGTCGGCACCTGCTTGGCAACTGCCAGACTCCCCTGAATCTGCGAAACGACAAACCCGTGCAGACCGTTCGCATCGGCGTAGGTGTTCGCTTCCGCGATCCGCTCGACGGACCAGTTGCTCGCGCCGATGTAGCGTATCCAGCCCCGTCGAATGAACCCGTTCAGCCGTTCGATTATCTCCCCGACCGGCGTCCGACCATCGTCGCGGTGCAGGTAGTACAGATCAATGGTCTCGACACCGAGCCGAAACAAACTGCTTTCGATGTCCCCTGTCAGGATATTCTCTGCCAGAAAGTCGTCCGGGCGGCGGTAAGGCGGTCCGCCGTCCGGGTGCCCGCCTTTCGTGGCGACAATCACCTGATCCGCGCATCCCAGTCGGCGTAAAGCCGCTCCCAGGGCACGCTCACTGGCACCGAGTCCGTTCCTCTCCCAGAACGCATAACAATGCGCGGTGTCGAAGAAATTCCCGCCCGCCTCCACAAAACCCGCGACAAGCGGCAACGCATCCTCGACGGAGATACCGGTACCCATGTCAGCGGCACCGAAACCGAGCACCGAAACCGTCAGATCCGTCGCCGGTAATGAGATCGTTTTCATGATAATTTGCCCACGCCTGTCCTGCGGTTATACCTCACTCCGAAACGAAAGGGATGACACCCACGCGTTTCAAAACCCTGCATTTACGCTGGTAAACCATTGTGAAGCACAACAGCCATTGAATTCTTCTATTTCTGAGGTTGACGCTCGTTCCCTTACTCTTGTTATTTTATTCCTCCATACTGTATAATCGCCTCGGTTCACGGAGATTCACGCCACCGTTCGGGCGGGACGAACCATAATAATCAATTATCGGTGGAAATACGATGTCCCCTATAAATCACCGTATTTTCGGAGGATGACCATGCCTGCTCGAAGACCTCAATCCCGTTTCGCACGCCGAAAGTGCGGAAAGTGCGCTAACCGACGCGTGGCGTTTCGCACTTTTGCCGCGCTCGCCGCGCTTTGTACCGGTAGTGTACTACCCCTGACGGCTGGGGCGCAGACCTACCACTGGACGGGAGCGGTCGCAACCAATAACAACAATGTCTCCGCCGGCGCGAACTGGCTCGGCGGCATAAATCCTCCCTCAGGCAACACCACCGAACTGGTTTTCGGGGTGAACACCTTGACGTCGGGCTATCCAGGAACGGTCGTTTTTGACTCCTTTTACGGCGCGTCGTTTTAGGTCAATTCTTTGCTGTTCGGTCCTGCCATCTCCGGTTCGAACCTGCCCGTTTATACGCTGAGCGGTGTCCGCTTGCGGCTCGCGGGTACCAATGCCGCGATACGTAACGATGCCCGTGCAGACGTCCTCATCTATAACGAGACGGAGTTTGCGACGGGTGGCTCCCCGGTATCGCTACTTGGCACCGGGACGGGTACGATGACATTCGGCAATATCGTGTCCGGGGTCGGCGGCTTTGTTATTGATAGGACGCCACCTGCCAGCAACTTCCGCACTACAGACACTACCCCCGCCGGTTCCGTTGTCCTTTCCAGCGCGAACACGTTTACCGGAGACACGACTCTTCGCAACGGCGTTTTGCGCCTGGAGAATGTGTCGGCACTTGGTGCGGCGGGCAACCGTCTGATCATCGAACCCGGCACCTCGCAGTTACGCCTCGTCGCGGGAACGAGCACGAATAACTACAGCTTCGATACCGTGGTAAACACCGGTGCGACCCTGAACCTGCTGACACGGAACGGGTCCAGTAGCACCGTGAACACCTACGCACGCGTGATCAGCGGTGCCGGTGGCTTGTTCGTCGGCGGGTACAAGATCAACCCAGGCTCTTTCGAGTCCTCTAGCATCGCAATGGGTGTCGCCCAGTTATCCGGTGCCAACACCTACACCGGCGCGACCACTATTGGCGAACGCAACAGCCTATTTGCCGGGACGATTGTTCTCAACGGCGCGGGCGGTGCCTTGTCGAACACTTCGGGGATAGTGATAAACAGCGACAGCCGCCTTCTTCTCGCCAACACCGGTACGGGCGGTGCCTTCAACGCCAACCGCGTGAACAACGCCGCGCCCATCACGCTACGGGGCGGCGTGATTGCGATCACCGCCTCGGCGACCATTAATGTCCCGGAAACCCTCGGAAACCTTACCCTGGACGGCGGGGTCGGGACCCTGTCGGTGCGCACCAGTCCGAGTAGCGGCTCGGCAGGGCTCTATTTCGATAGCCTGACACGAAATAACTGGGCGACGTTGCTTGTCGCCGGGGGCAACGCGAGTAACCTCCCCGCACTCGGGACAGGCGCACCCGGCGCGAGTGCGGTCGGCACGATCAAGTTTTCTTCTTCGCTGGTCGGTGATCTGGTCGGCGGTAACGGGATAGCGGGATCGAAAACGATCTCGATACTGCCGTATGCGACCGGCACCGTGTTCACAAACTTTAGCAGTACCAGTCTGAGCGGTTCGCGTTACGGTACGGATCTAGTGACATATGATGCCGCCAATGGCCTCCGCCTCCTGACCAGCAGCGAGTACCAAAATACCGCGCCGACCCTCGGGAATGTCACCACCGCGAACACAAACTTTCAGTTGCTCTCGGCGGGGTCAGGATCGCTCGGAACCGGGGGGGGCGCGTATTATGGCAACGCCTTCGTGCTCTCCCCGGCGACAAATGGTTCCCTGTATACGACGGGAAATGGAACCAACTCCACGGTCCATGTCAAGTCGGGCGTGATCGTTTCGGCGGGCGGCGACGGGACGAACACCCCGGCGTTTATCGGGGCGCGGGGGAGCGGTTCTACACTCGCTCTGGATTTCGGCGGGCGCGACGGCTATGTGTACGACACCGGTTTCTACGCGCTGGAAATCGGCGCGAATCTGCAAAACATCGGTGCCCTGGTCTACACCTCACGCGGCGACGCCAACACCGAGTACCCGCTACTGGGAATGCAGGGGCTCACGCTGACCGGCAACAACTCCAATACGGCTCTTGTCGTGAATGGCACGCAATTCATGAACCCGGCTACCGTGCGTTGGGCGCAGGAGGATTCGCTCGGCGCACCGGGCGCGCCGGTCATCCTGGCAAACGGTCGTCTGCTGTACACCGGCGTGGTAGGCACCTTGGGATCGCTGGATCGGCCTATCCAACTCGCCGGGGCGGGAACATTGGCGGCGGCAGAATATGGCGGCAGTTTCGTATACTCCGGTGACATCACCGGTGATGGCGCACTTTTTATCGCGCCCGGACCGCGCCGTAAAGACGTCAACGGTTCGACGTATTTGAGTTTCACAACCGCACGTATAACCGGCAATCTTTTGCACACAGGTCCGACTACGGTGGAAGGCAACGTGGACCTGACGATAGATAGCCCGCTCAACCTGCAAAACACCCTGACTACCAACGGCAAGGTGGTTCTAAATAACACCGTTTCCGGCGCGGGCGATATGTTCGTCGGTCAGGGCACCGATACTTCCTATCAGTATGGAAACCTGACCATCAACGGGGCGCACCAAGGGACCGGCACGGTTCGGGTGCAGTACGGGACACTGGCGGTCGCGGGCGATACTAGTCTGCCCACGAATGCGGCGCAGTTCGAGAGCGGTTCGTTGGTGTTCCTGAACAGCGGCACGATCACACGCCCCCTCACTTTCACGTCCGGAACCATTCAGGTGAGTGCGGGGAAAACGGTGACTCTTGCGAGTCTGTTGCAAAGCAGTAGCGGCATCAATTTCTCCGGCGAAGGTAATCTTTCACTCACGGGCGACACGAGCGGTCTGCGCGGTCCGGTGTCCTTCGGTGGCAGTGGTGCCTACACGATTTCCGGCAACGCCTCGGTTTCCGGTGATATTACCGTCGGCGGGACTCTCGCCGGCCCCAAACTGATTGTGGATCACGGTGCCGGTGCTCCGGCGGCGGGGCGGATCGGCGACACGGCTCGCCTCAGTATCGGGGGGACCAGTTCGGAAGTCCGGGTCGTCGGTCAAGCGGGCGCGAACACGGTCGAAGACATAAAATCGCTTTCCAGCGGGGACGGCGGCACCCTCACACTGGCACACGGATCGGGCGGTAGCCTTTCGCTGAATCTGCTGGGCGGTCCCGTCGTGGCGAATGGTTTCGGTTTGCTTATCGTGCGCGGCGATAACCTCGGTGCCGCGACGACGAATGCCGAGCGTGCGTCGTTGTTCATTCCCGGACAGGCGGCAGGCTTGCTGAGCGGACTGCGTGTGGGAGCATCGTCCACCGCGACCGGCACACTCCCCGCCGCTTACGACCCGGCAACCGGCGTCCGTCCCGCGATCCTG
>JACMIS010000760.1 GCA_014381035.1 Armatimonadota bacterium | reverse complement strand
TCACGGTCATCGTAGCAACGCGTGTATAGCCTGCTGGAGTATTCCCTCGCACCCGCAGTGTATATGTGCCAGGGGCAACACTACCGTCACAGGTGATAGCGATTGGCTTTACGACACGGTTGGTGACGTCTGTAGCGGACAACATTGCGCCGTTTGGAAAGGCACCGTTTGGAAAGGAGGCAGACATTCCGGCGGGAAGATCAAGAACACTGAGAGATACGTCACGGCTGAAACCGTTCTCAGCCGTCCCCTGAATCTCACAGTTACGCGTGCTGTTACGAGGGACTTCAGCACCAGTTGCGGTCATGAAGTAGGTCGGTATCGTGACTTGATAGTTTCGGGTTTGATGCCACTCCGTGGAAATACGCACCCGGTTTACGTCTACCCCTTGTTCGTCGTCGCCGGGGTAATGATTCATCCAGAATTTGACCCGCACGCTTTCGATAGGTGCCGAGACCGACATCTGGGCGAGATCAAAATCAAGTAGCACCTTCGTCGCGTTTGCGTGTTCCTGGGTTGCTACCTGAGAAGCTTTGGTCATACTACCGACCGGTGTGAGGTTCCCGTTAACATCATAGCCATAGGCAGTCACCGTCACATCGCAATATTGAGAGTTACTGGACTGCTCCACCCCGAGATCAAATCGCACCCGGAGTTTGGGTCTATTGCTCGCGTAGGCATTCGACACGGTGAAATACGGCGACTCACAATATTCCCCCTGATTATCTAGCTCCAACGAGGGCTCGTTGTTATCCGCACAGTTCATCGTCCATTTGCCGTCAGCCCCACCCCCGAAATTCCAGGACCAGTTAGTATAAGCATCGTAACCGAAGTTGCGAGCGTTGTACGGAACAATCTGGTGGGAATCCATGTCGGACACCGCGCTATATGTCAAGGTATAGGGGTTGGAGGAAGAAGGGTTACCCGGACCAGCATTGATGATGATCTCGCTCTGCGTTCCCGCCACGCTGTCTGGATTGAATGTCACGACGGAATCGCCTGGGCGACTGCCGTGAATCATCCGGATTGGTCCCTGAAGGTTATCGTATCGAGTGATGGTCAGGGGGAGACGCTTCTCCTCGTGCGGATAGACGACATAGTTTGGAAGGAGGGGGTTAAGGTTTACAGTGAACGTTTGCCTCACCTCATTTTGGGCGGAAGCACTGGCAATCAGACAGAAACCATATACGAATAAAAGTGTGAGTAGGAGGTAGCTGCGCAATCCTTGCGCGGCTAGCCGAAGTGCCGCGAACAGGTAATTACGCGTGTGAGCGGAGCAAGACGACAGACGTGAGGTAGTTCGCGAGCCGACATAAAGTTGGCATCCGTCTGCGACCGTGCTTATTTGTCGTTGCGGTAACAGATCCGGATTTCGCTTCGGGGAAAACGATCCGCCTCCTATTACCGGCGACATGTTTTTCGCCGAGTCAACCACGCGCAAATATCCTTCGGTTCCTCATGAGTCGAGGAACGGCTCGCCTGCCGCGACAGACGCGGGGGCGAATTCTGGTGAGATGAGAAACAGAGCAATCGGCAAATGGTCGAAATGAGAGATAATTCCGCCGTGCCGAATGACTTACAAGGTTTTCGTCGGGGATACTTGCTATTGTCGCTTGAATTATACGGTAACTTCGCCTGCTGTCAATAGGGTTTTATGTTAAGAAAATGTTAAATTTTTATAAATACCGTGAATCCGGGGTAAGACATGGTTTCCGATAAACTAAACTTGCCAAATCAAGTGTTCAGAAGCCCTGTCCATGCACAATTTATTCGATAGAGCACATCCCTAAGTCCCCCTATTGCTTTGTGGCTACCTTCAAGCGTTATCTACTCGTCAACGACTGCGGCGGGTTCGGGTGTAGCCTTGTTTACCCCCCGCTAAACATCACGCGCCAACGTATTCTGTAATCAGGGGATGGCAAGAGGACAGAATGGGCGTGCGACACCCGTTGGTGCCGTCCGCCAGCCAGAGGGCACCCGACAAAAAATGGGTTAAAACCAGTCGAGGGATTTTGGTGACAGGTCCGGTTTCGCGGTCGCGCCGATGAGTGCAGCGAAGGTCTCTTCCAGGCTTGCGCCGCTGGCGTTGGTCATCAGTTCGGACAGGTTGCCCTCGGCGATGATCGCGCCGTTTCGGATCACGGCGGCGCGGTCGGCGAGCCGCTCTACGGTTTCCAGGACGTGCGACGTGAAGAACACCGTTATACCGCGATTTCGCGTCAGCTCCGTCAGGACGGCGCACAGCGTGCGCACCGACAGAGCGTCCACACCGTTGAACGGTTCGTCCAAAAAGAGCACGGCGGGCGCGTGGAGTAGCGCGAACGCCAGCGCGGTCTTCTTTTTCATCCCGAGCGAGTATTCCGCGATCAACCGGTCGGCGTCGGCGGAAAGATCGAGCAGGGTAAGCAGTTCGGCGGTGCGGCGGGCGGACTCGGATCTGGTCAAGCCGCGCATCTGCCCCGCCCATTCCAGAAACTCGCCCGCGCCCAGTTTTTCATAAAGCGCGATGTCCTCGGAGACGATACCGATGCGCGCTTTCAGCGTCACCGGATCGGAGGAAACATCGCAACCGGCGACGGTGGCGCGACCTTCGGACGGCGCGATCAGCCCGGTGAGGCAGCGGATCACCGTAGATTTCCCGGCACCGTTCGGTCCGAGGAACGCGTAAAACGTGCCGCGCGGAACCCGCAGGGAAACGTTCTCGACCACGGTGCGTTTGCCGTATCGCTTGCCGAGATTATCGGTGTGAATCGCATCGGTTGTGTTCGTCATCATTTAACCCCGTCCAGAAGCGTGACCAGTCGTCGTTCACGTGCCGGGGTAAGCAGCCGGGCGGCGAATCCTACGGACGCGGCGTATACCGTTACCACATACGCCGCGCCGAGTAGATAGCCAGCAGTGCCCCATGCCTGCCCGAGCATCAGCACGGGCAAAAACAGAAGGTGGGTGCCGATCCCGACCAGAACGTAGACGAACATCAGGGAGCGTTCCGGTTCCCACTCGAACCGTTCCGTTCTTCGTGCCAACGGAAAAGGCGTCCAAACGGAAACGAGATTGCCCAGCGCGGTAAACAGGATCAGCACCGGTAGAAGTCCGACCAGAAGCGTCGGCACAAGGCGCGGGTTGCCCGCGACCAGCGCGAATCCGCCAACAATCGTGCCGTCGAGGATGAATAACAGCGCGAGCAGGGCGAGATTTTTCGTGACCAGAATCCGCCACCGGGTCGGCGTCAGGGAGAACAGGGTCGCCGCGCATCCGGACTCGCTCCCGAACCGGTTGCAGACGAACTGTGTTTGCCAGGTCGCGATATACAGGGTGGCACCCATACCGAGCAGGTCGGCGAGAGTACGCACCGAGTCCGAGCCGAGATTGGGCGCGATCCAGGCATAGCCGACCGTGAGTAGCAGACTAGCCGGTCCGCGGAGTGGGGTGTGCGCGGACGGGTTGCGTAGAAGAAGTCGCGCCTCGGTGATGAACGCACCAGCGCGGCGCGGCGCGGCGGGTGAGCGATTCGGCTTCGCGTTACTTGCAGGTTCGGTGCGGTCGTTGCCGCGATCCAGCAAAACAGTTCCTATAGCGGTCAGCACCACGGTCGCGGCGAGCGAGAGTGATGCAGCCGTAGTGTTGCCGGTCAGCGACTGGGCGGCAAGCCCGGGGGGCGTGTTTCGCAGAACAACAGGTACGGTGGGCGGTGGAGGGGGCGGCGGGTCCCAGGGTAAGCGCACCGCCGGTTTCTTATCCTCAATCACGGATGATAGCGCGGCGGCAGGGGCGGCACGAAGCACAACGCCCCCGAACAATAACAACGCGCCCGTTGCCAGAATCAGACCGACCCGCCCGCGTTTGGCGATGAGTGTTCCCAGACGGGCAAGGAAAAGTGCCACACCAACCGCGAACGCTCCCAGCAAGGCGAGCGGGACCACGCTCTGCCAACCGGTAATCATCGGGATGAGTGCGACGATAAAAAACAGCGTGGGTAGCGATACGCCGAACGAAACGGCGTCGGCGAGGAGTGTCGCACCCGGCGGCACGGGCAACGCGCGAAGCACTGTCACCGGTGGCGATTCCATCACGCCGCCAAGTCCGGTACTACCGGCGAGCAGTAGCGCGACATAGAGAAGGGTCAATAAAAGCAGTGCGGAGCAGAGCGCGGGGAATGCTTCTCCGCCGGGGGTAGTCGTGAGCAGGCGGGCGGTACGTCGCCCGATCTGCAACGCCGCGGGACAAACGAGAAGCAACGCCAGAAAACTCGCCGTCTGCGCCGCCGGACTACGCTCTATGGTCTTCCGGGTAATACGCAGACGCAAGGCGAGTAAGGAGTACGTCGCGGACATCAGCACGGGCGGGTGCAAGGAAGAAGGCATAATCACGTTCCGATTTTTATACCGATCCCGTCAGGGACTTTGTTCCGTGTTAGGTTGTTGGGTGATTGGCATTTCCAAGAAACCAATCACCCGATGACCTAACCTCGACGCGCTTGCCGGTTTAATGTTACAATGTCGCGTCGCCTCCAGGAAGGAAGCAACAGGGGGATACTACGTGGTTTCTTCAACAGTTTCGGATACCCCATCGCCGGACGCGATGGAACGAAATGTGCTGGGTAAAGTGGCGAAACGCCTGATTCCGTTTATCGCCATCCTCTACGCGTTCAATATTCTGGACCGTACCAACATCGGCATCGCATCACTCACCATGAAGCCCGACCTCGGCTTTTCCGACCTCGTTTACGGTACCGGGGCAGGGATGTTCTTTATCGGGTACTTTTTCTTTGAAGCCCCGAGCAACCTGATTCTGGAGAAGGTTGGGGCACGTCTCTGGATCGCCCGCATTATGTTCACGTGGGGCGCGATCTCGGCGGGCATGATGTTCGTAACGACTGATTTCTGGTTCTATACGATGCGATTCCTGCTCGGCGTCGCGGAGGCGGGCTTTTATCCAGGGATGATTCTGTATCTGACGTACTGGTTTCCGACCGCACAGCGGGCGCAGGCGGTAGCGCGGTTTGTGGCGGTTTCGGCAGTAGTGGGCGTGGTCGGCGGACCGATTTCCGGGGCACTGCTCGGTCTGAACGGGATCGGCGGCTTGAAAGGCTGGCAGTGGCTATTCCTGTTGGAGGGCATTCCCTCCTGCCTACTCGGGTTTGCCGTTCTGTACTATATGACTGACCGACCGGAAAAGGCGCACTGGCTGAGCGACTCGGAGCGCGGCTGGCTGATCGGGCGTCTCGCGCAGGAGCGAGAGCACCGCGACAAACAGCATGGGTTATCGCTCTGGCAAGCACTCAAAAGCCCGGCGATCCTGCATTTCTGTGCGATCTTTTTCCTGTACGTATCGGCGGGCTACGGACTGGGGTTCTTTACCCCACAGATATTCAAGGCACTGACGAAATGGGATAGCCAGACCATTTCGTTCGTTGTCGCGTTGCCCGGACTCGCGGGCGCGTTCGCGATGATCCTGAGCGCGGCACATTCCGACCGTACCTGCGAACGTAAATATCATGTGGCGTTCGGCGCGGCTCTGGGGGCGGTCGGTATCGCCATCGCCGCACTTTCCGGGAACCCGTACCTGACCATCGCGGCACTGGTCGTGTTCAGCATCGGTTCGGGTATCTGTCAGGGACCGTTCTGGGCGATGCCGACCAGTATGCTTTCCGGCGCGGCGGCGGCGGGCGGGATCGCGTTCATCAACTCGGTCGGGAATCTCGGCGGGTTCGCGGGGCCGTTCGCGATGGGCTGGCTGAAAGACGCGACGGGATCGTATCAGGTGGGGCTTTTCGTGCTCGCAGGAATGATGCTCGGCGCGGCACTGCTCGCGGCGGCGGCGCGGCATAGCCCGGAGGAAGAACGCGCGGCACGGGGTGTTTGTGGCACCGACAGCGAAGGAATGCCGCTGGTAGACGAAGCGATGCCGACGTTGCCCAGCGGGGTCCGTTGACGTCAACGGGCAGTTTTGAACCGCCAGTTCTCGTCGAAGAAACCCGCGTCCGCGATGCGCCCCGGGGCGATTTTGTCTGGTGGCGTGGTGATGTCAATCACCGCCCAATCCGGCAGGCGCGGACGCTGTTGCGCGTTGTTAAGGTATGCCGCCTC
>JACMIS010000759.1 GCA_014381035.1 Armatimonadota bacterium | reverse complement strand
TGAACCGGTGCGTGATCAACTCGAAAGTCAGGTCGCACGGTGTGTCCGCGAGGGATTTGGCGACGCGGCGAAGCAGGTCACTGTACTCCTCCTGCCAGTTGTCGAACGGCATGATCGGCGCGAGAACGCCCCCGACTGGATACCCCGCCCGCGCCATCTTCGTCATGGCGGCGATACGTTTGTCTACCGTCGCCGTGCCGCCCTCGAACCGGCGCGAAACACGGTCGGCGTTCAGGGAAAACCGGGCGCGTGTCTTGCCCTTGTGCGCGATGTTGAGCAAGCCGTCTACTGCATCGAACTTGGTGACGAAGCGCAGGTGCATTCCGCTCTGCTGTCCAAAAAAACGGATGGTGTCCGAGAGCGAACCGGTGAGGTGCTCGATGCCGAGCGGGTCGGTATAACAGGATGCTTCGAAGGACTTGGTTGCTCCGTCCGTGCCCGCGTAGCGAAGCAGATTTAGCTGGATTTGCGGCAGGTTGGCGTAGGCGCGTACTACCGGCGGTCCTGACAGGCTTCCGGCTAAGTAACAATACTGGCAGTGCGCCGGGCAACCCTGTGCTAAATGAAACTGGTAATCCGCGCTGGGCGGAATGGGCGGCAGGTCGAACTGGGACGCGGGCGCGTTCACAATTGCGAGCGTCTGCTTCGCACGACGGTACGTATCGCGCTCGTCGGTGCCGCGCAGATCGGTCAGGCGGTTGGACTTGAGTATCTCAATCGTCAGACCGAGTGCCGCAACGCGAGTATAGATGCTCTGTCCCCACGTTTCTCGTAGCGCATCCGGGGTAAAGACCACTCGGCGCGGAGACCAGAGGCGGGATTCAGTGGGGGCGATAGAAACAGGAGAAGCGTCGGGCGTCTCCAGCATGGCGAGTTGGTAAGCCATCGGATGATTCCTCTTTCGTGTAAACTCTACGCTTTCAGTATATCATTTCCGGGTGTGGACTGCGACGAAAATGCCCCGAAATACTGGCAATATTTCGGGGCATTTTCATCCCCAACCGGACCTGTTTTAATGGCTACGGGGTCGGGCAACCCCGGAACCGCCAGAGCAGGTTCGCCCCCTTATCCTGATCGAGAATCTGTGCCGCGCTATAGGTTTTGGCGTGACCGTCGGCGAGCAGGACCGTGGTGCGACCGCTGTTATCCCCCCTGGCGTGATGTCGGGCGAAAACGGGTTTGAGTTGCCCTGCAGCGAGCGAGGTCGGCGGTGCCCCCAGTTTTTTTACCAGATCCACATCAGCGATCAACGGCGTTGAAAGGCGCGGGTCGGCGGCGTTCACCTTGCTGCCCGCAACGCAGGCGTCGAACACATACGAGCGGTTTTTCGTGGTCGCCGCCGAACATGCTTCCGTAATCACGTCGGCGTTCGGCGTTTCCGCGAAAAACGGGGTTCGCGCCGGTTCCTGCACATAGGAGACCGGCACAGTATCGGGGAAATACTCCTGTCCCGGTGTGAACGGTGCCGAACCGAACGCCATCTGCCCGGAAAACCCGATAGAAGGATAACACCGTGCGTTCCAGTTCGTCGAGTAGGCATCGTTGCTCGCACTCGGGCAACGGAAAATCCCTTCGCTCTTGACATACGGCTGGATCATGACGGGCCAGATCGGGCGGGCGGAAGCCGGGGTTATATCGTAGTTGGCGGCATAGGCGAAGGTCTCGTCGTAATCCTGCGCGTACATTTGCATTCCAATGGCGAGTTGCTTCATGTTTGACAAGCAAGCAGCCATACGTGCCTTCTCTCGGGCTTGGGCGAATACCGGAAAGAGTATCGCGGCGAGGATGGCTATTATCGCGATAACGACGAGCAGTTCGATCAGCGTAAATCCGCTTCGGGCGGATTTCGCCGAAGTAAAGGCACGTTTCACAGACATTCGGTGGTGAGCGTTTCGGAACATGGGGATATCCTTTGCGAGAATTGAAACATTATATAATAGAGATCTCACCGTCGCTCCCTTACTTTCTGGCGAAACGCCGCTTCGGCTTGTGTCACAACGATCTGCAAACGCTCCAATTCCGGTTGCGACGGCTCACGCGCAATTTTGACCTGCAAAGAGCGTATCCCGCCTTCGTCCTGCGCAAACGAAATATCTTCGAGCAGTCCCGGCATTTCGGCTTCGACTTGCTCCCGGATGGCGGCGCAGTAATTCTCGTAGAAAGTCTCTTCCAGATTGTTACAGCCGCAGGAGATTCCTCTTTGCAACGCCGTCAGGTGTGCCCGAATCACCACGGCGTCCGACGCAGACATCCGTAGATGCGACACCGACGCCGCCAAGAGCGGCTCCGCATCGGGAAGTCGGTTGATGTGCTGGTAGAAAATCCCTAGACAACCTTCCGCCTTGCCCTGGAGCTCCACGTTTTTGGCACGGATCGCGAGTGCCAACGCATTTCGCAGACGGGTTTCGGCTTCGGTGCTTTCCTGGTTTCCAGAAGATAGAAGTAAACCGTGGTTGCGTTCTGCGGAGGACGCCTGCGAAAAGTCGCCTAACCGTTCCGCGCCGATCCTGGCACGTTCATACGATTGCGACGCAGACGCTACATCCCCCGCCTCGCCCTGCGCGAACGCAAGTCCGAGCAATGCCATACCAGCTTTGGCGTAGTTTTTCTGACCCTCATAGGCAGCAAACAGCTTCCGGGCACAGGAGATACGCACCTCGTGATCGGGTTCGTCCTCTTCTGTCTCATTATTCACAATCTGTGCCAAAAGACTGAGTCGGGCAGGGTTCGCCTCCCCACAGTGTTGTGCCACCAGTTCCGCGATTTCGAGCAGGACAGGCTGCCTGAAAGGGTGCGGGATATCCGTCAGAATCTCCGGACCTTCGCTCGCCAGCTGCTCGAATGCACCAGTGTCCGATGTGGTGAAACCGGCGAGTGGGGTTGGGATCACCCCCACTGCTACACTCGCCGCACTGAGTATGACGAGTGCCTGTAGGAACCGAGGATGACCGTTCGACGCAAAGTTCTTGATGACTTCGTCCTGCAGGGTCAACGCTTCCTCATACCGCGCCGTCCGTAACAATATGGTGACGAGCGGTTCGAGCCCGAACGCATAGCCAGGATGCTCGCGCCCGTAGTAGTCGAGCCTCCCTTGGAGTCCGCGTCGCAGTGTCGCCTCCGCCTCATCGAGTTCGTCCGCGGCACCGAGTGCCAGCCCGAAGTCCGTCACGAATGTCAGCCAATCCTTGCGGGCGACTTTATCCGACAAGGGCGGTTCCCATTCCTGAGCCGCCCGGTGGGCTTCCAGTGCGGCGTCGGTTTTGCCAACGATCTGAAGAAGGCTCGCGTACCCGGCTTGCGCCTCGGCATACTTCGCGTTTGTGGTGCCGAGAGTTTCCTCCACCTGTGCGATGTGGCGGCGCATCCGAGCCTCGGCGTCCACTGCCCTTCCCGCTTTCAAAAGGGCTAAGGCTTCATTCACGACCGATTCCACGGAGGGAAGTTCGGCCGGCTTCTTCCCGAAAGGTAGACGAAACATGATGGCTTTCCTTTTTCAGAGATCTGCGATAACTGCCGTCACTTCAACCTACTCGCCCTCGGGAGCGGTGAACGTGGTGGTCAGGGTTTGTATCGTGCCGGTTTCGGCGGCGCGATACCCTGCTTCGATTATCTCGACCACATGGCGTGCATGCTCTGCGGTCGCGTTGCTCGGGATTCCCTCACGTACCCAGCGTGCCAGTTGCATCGTGTCCTCGAAAACATGCGCCTCCTCCATGTCGGCATGGACGGTTCCGACGACATGTGGCAGGAGTTTGATCGGGTTCCCACCGTCTTTATCTGATCCGGGATACTCCAGACGTTTTCCGTTGACGTCTAAGCCGATGATCGAGCCACGCTCGCCGAAGATGCTCGGCTGCCCGAATGCGGAGACCGACCCGGCAAATGTCCCGTGGACCATCGCGAACAGGTTGTTACCGAAATCGAGAGTCAGAATCGAGTTGTCGTCGGCGTCGCAGGGATACATCTGACCGTTCCACTCGCGCTCTTGAATGGCGACGCCGCTCATCGCTGTGACACGCTTCGCCGGACCAAGAATCCCCGTCAGGGTATGCAATCCGTAGACCGACATATCGTAGAGTGGACCGCCGCCCGGTTTGCGCCAGTACCACGACGGGTTGACGTTCGACAGCACATCGGAACCGGTCCGCACGCCTTCTTTCTCGTGATAGGCACCGAACGCCGCCCCGGTAACCGCCCACGCGATCCGTCCCAACGCGCCGTCCTGGATCATTTTGCGCAGACGCAGATTCGACGGACGAAGCATCTGCCCTGGGGACGCGACTAATTTCAACCCGCGCTTTGCGGCTTCGCCCATGATCTCGGTCGCTTCTGCCGCCGTAATGGTCATGGTTTTGTTGAAATGAATGTGCTTCCCGGCACGGACAGCGGCAAGCCCCTGCTCGTAATGCAACCCAATCGGCGAGCAAAGAATCACGGCGTCCACTTCGTCGTCGGCGAGCAACGCTTCATAGGTGTCGTAGGCGCGAAGTACGCCGTACTTATCCGCCGCCGCCTGCGCTCGCCCGGCGACAGGATCGCAGACGGCGACAAGACGTGTCTTCTCCTGCACGTCGGGCAGGCACAGATGCGCCAGTGCCCCGCGAATACCGATACTACCTGCTCCCACTACTCCGATACCAACCGGCTTTGCACTCATCTTTGGTAAACTCTTTCTGCGACTGATTTAGTCTATCCAAGGAGCCCTCTATGCGACCCCTGCGCGGAATTATTTTTGATTTTGACGGAACAATACTCGATACCGAAACCCCGGAATTCGAGACATGGCAAATTATCTGCACGGAACACGGCGTCATTCTCCCCATCGCCGTTTGGGCAACGGGCGTCGGCATCGGAATGGAAGAAAATCCCTTTGATCCGTATGCTTATCTCGCCGAACACGCCGGTCATGCCATTGATACGGACGCGGTGCGCGAACGCCGCCGGACGTTATTCGCGGAACTTATCGAACGCCAACACCCGCGCCCCGGTATTTTATCCTTGCTCGCGGACGCCGCCGAAGGCGGTCTGCAGATCGGCCTCGCGTCGTCCTCCGGACACGAATGGGTAGACAATCATTTAGCCCGACTCGGCTTGCTTTCCTTCTTTCCGGTACGTCTTTGCGCGGACGATGTCACGCATACCAAACCAGACCCCGAACTGTACCTGCGCTGTATTTCCGCACTCGGGCTTACTGCCGAGGAAGTGTTCGCATTGGAGGACTCCCCCAACGGAATCCGCGCCGCGAAAGCCGCCGGTCTGTTTTGCGTCGCCTACCCGAATCCGCTGACAAAATTGCTGAAAGGGATCGAACACGCCGACATGATGGTCGACAACCTCGCCGACTTCCCCCTCGCCAGGATTGTCGAAACAATGCGAAGCGGTATTTGATCCCCCTTACATCACGGATCCGTCCGTGGACAAAAAAACGTAACGAACGGGTTTACATACCGTAGCCCACGGGAATAAGAGTCCTGTAAGCGGTATGACATCGCTAAACGAAAAATTCAGAAACAAAGCACCCGCGGTTTCCGCGGAGATACTGGGGAGAGTTAATCAAAATGGCAGATAACATTCAACACGGAATTGACGATAATCCGTCGGGCGACGCCGAAAAGGGCGCGGCTCTCGGTGGTATCGGTGGTGCGATCACCGGCTTGGCAGCCGGTTCGATTGCCGGTCCGGTTGGGGCGGTTCTCGGTGCGGTCATCGGCGGCGTCGCCGGGGCAGCAGCATCAGGTGCGGCGGTTGCCGCAGTCGACCGAATCGACAACGATAATACGGTTTCCGGTCTCGGTGGCACGACACATGATCTGGACGCCGATGACAACTCGGTTTACAACAATACGGCATACAGCACCGATGAGAACGGTGCACGCTACTTCATGGACGCCGACGGAAACCGCATTTACACGGATGAGACCGGTCGGTACTATCATACGCACCTCACCTCCGGTGAGCGAACCTATGTGACCAACCCGACCATCGGCAACGGCGTTCCGGGAATCCAAACCGGTGGCTATACATCGGCGGGAACCCCCGACAGCCGTGGAATTATGGAGAAGACGGCCGACACAATCACCGGAGACGCTTACGACGACAAGCAGGGAGTTCCTGTTGCGGGCGCACACAACAGCGGTATTACCGGTGTGAACCGACTGCCCGGTGAGGAGCAAGGCTCCCTCAAGACCGGAGGCTACGCTAACGACGGTACGCCCGATACGCGCGGTGTCGGCGAAAAGGTGGTTGACGGTATCACGGGCGATGTCGTCGACGACAAGACCGGCAAGGTAGTCGATCACCGCTAAGAATTGCTCATCGGTTTCGGTTCGCGGTGGCGCGTCCTGGACAGATAGAGATACGAAACCCCCGTTCGCTGGTTGTCCGCGAGCGGGGGTTTTCTTGTTTCCCACCATTGTTATCGCGTATAATGGCGCGAAATGCTGGAAACTTCACCGGGTCATAATCCCGTCACTTTGCTGGGAATGCGCGTGGATCGCGTGACGATGGACGATAGCCTCGCGCTTATCGAACGGTACATCATGGACCGGACACCGCGTCATATCCTGACCGCGGATGCTTCTATGGTGGTAACCGCCTCCGAGGACCCGGAGTTCGCCGCGATCGCCGCGAAAGCCGATCTCGTGACGCCCGATGGTGCCGGGATTCTTTGGGCGACGAAGCGCCAGGGAAACCCTATCGTCTCCAAAGTGAGCGGCGTTGTGCTGGCGGAAAAATGTGTCGCGCTCTCGCAAACCAAAGGTTGGCGCATTTTCTTTTTCGGCGCAGCACCGGGGATCGCGGAAGAAGCGAAAGCACGCATGATGGCGCGTTACCCCGACGCACAGATCGTCGGGTACCGAGACGGATTCTTCAGGCAGCAAGACGAGTCGGAGGTAGTCGAGCAGATTCGCGCCACCCGACCCGACATTCTGCTGGTTGCGCTCGGCATCCCCAAACAGGAAAAGTTTATTGACCGGAACCGAGAAGCATTGGGCGTTCCTGTAATGATCGGGGTGGGCGGAACCTTCGATGTCTTCAGCGGTTCCGTGAAACGCGCCCCGGTCTGGATGCAGAACGCCGGGTTGGAGTGGCTGCATCGTCTCGCCGCGAACCCGAAGAAGATCAGCAAGGTGGCGATGCTTCCCCAGTTCGTGAAAATGGTGTTGCGCGAAAAGCCGGGGCGTGTCTGATACAATCGGAACCGGAAAAGTCTATGCAAACCGACGCCGTTCTCGCCCCTGAATCCGCACCGATCACGCATACCCCGGACCGGCAAACATTTCGCAAACTGGTCGAGACCGCCCGCGAGTCGTCCGGCGGCAAAACAGTCGCGGTCCCGGTCTGGCGCGATACGCTGGCAGACATGGAGACGCCGGTTTCCGCGTTTCGTCGCCTCGCGCACCGCCCGAACGCGTTTCTGCTCGAATCCGTCGAGGGGGGCGAACAGTTGGGACGATACTCGTTTCTCGGAGCCGAGCCACGCACCACATTCCGCAGCAAAGGTCGTACTGTCATCGTTTCCGAAAACGGCGCGACACGCACCGAAACACTCCCCGATGATGCCGACCCGCTGTATGTTTTGGAGCGGTATCTAAACGGCATCCATTACGTCGCCCTGCCGGATCTGCCCCGCTTCGTCGGCGGTGCGGTCGGTTACATCGGTTATGATTGGGTGCGTTTTCTCGAACCCATCGGCGACGACACCGAGGATGATCTAAAAGTAGACGATGTTCACCTCCTCTTCGCCGACACGCTGGCGATCTTCGATCACGTCCGGCATCGGTTGAAAGCACTGGCGAACGCCTTTATCGCTCCGAACACGGATATCGACGCCGCCTACAACGACGCGACTGCCCGAGCGGACGGTCTACTCGCGGTGCTGTCGAGCCCGCCCCGCCCCGGGACCCCCGCCGTCCCCGATTCTGAGTCGGCGGGGGTCCCGGGGCGGAGCGGGCTCGCGTTCCGCTCCAACATGACGCCGGACGCG
>JACMIS010000758.1 GCA_014381035.1 Armatimonadota bacterium | reverse complement strand
CGAAGCCTTTCACGAATTCGTCGCGAAAAATGAGGATGTCTTTTTTCCCTTCGTGGGCGACGAACCGGTGACGCATCGCCTCCGCGTTGGCGTTCACGTGAAGCGCGAATCCCTGCGCGATCAAAAGCCAGATCATGTCAGGCGAAAGTACAAGCGGGTGATGAAAATTGAACGCGGTGAGGGCGGCGTCCACAAAAGAATGCAACGTGCCGTACTGTTCAATCAGAGCATCGGTGCCGCGCGAGTGAGCCTCGACGGCGTCTCCGAACACCGCCTTAACGCGGGTCTCGTAATCCGTCGTCGGTCGGAGTGATACATCGGGTTCGACGGGGTTGCCGCGAACCGACACGGTGCGAATTCGCGGACGATCAATAGTGCTGACGGTCATTGAAAATTTCCCTTTCCTGCCAGACGCACGCCGCATGTTACCCTAATGCGGACCCATGTAGCAACGCGGAATTGACTGGGACAAAGCGCAAGACACCTGCCTTGCCGCTTCGCACAATCGCGGTATAATGGCGCGACGGAGATTCGTTTCCGCCGAACGGTTGCAAGTCGCGTGCCGAACGTATCGGGCACGTTTCTTGCTACCATATGTGTACCGTGAGTGGTACACGAACATTCTTGCCGACGCGGAATTGTCGCGCCACGACGTAGCGAGGCGACTTTTTTCGAGCGGTCGGCGAGCGGTTAAGCCAAACCAAAAAACCTTGATGTCAACAGAACCCTACAGTACCGGCGGTCGCCTTGAAATCGGCGCGTTCGGTGCCGCTATCGCAACCGCGAGGCGGGGAAATACGGCAGAGCAGGCGGTTCTCTTCGCATAACCATGCGGCGGGTGACGCGCCCGCTTTCAAAACCGCGTTTCTTTTTTCCTCACGGCGCGACCGCGCACCGTTCCACTCGTTTCATCGGCGACCACATAGGCAGAGCGACACGTTCGCCCTTGTGCTTCGTTGTTCTGTCCTGCGACAAATATCCTGTTTTGTCGCGGGGCAGACGTGCCGCCAAAAAGAAACGGTGAGAAAATGCTCCTGGAATCCACGCTCCAATTCGATACCGTCGCGCTGACCGAACGGCTTCGCAACGCGCTCAAAACGCCGCCCGGCGACGGGGGCGACCTCGCCATGACCGCTACCTTGCGCGGACGGCACCCCGCCGACATCGCCGAGGCGATGGAAGGTCTTGCCAAGCCCGAAGCCTTGTTCGTGTTCAACTGGCTCGATAACGCCCGTGCCGCCGAAGTGCTGGACGAAGTCGATTCCGAACTGTCGCGCTACATCGTCAACAACGCTCCCCCTGGGCGGATCGCCGAATTGCTCGATACCCTTCCGATGGACGACGCCGCCGAACTGATCGAGGAGGCGCAGGCCGACAACCCGGAACGTGCCGAAGAACTGTTGGAAGAGTTAGCCAACCGTTCCCCCGAAGACGCCGCCGAAGTCCGTGAACTGCTGTCCTACGATGATAAGACCGCTGGGCGGTTGATGACCGACAAATTCGTCCGTCTCGCCGGTGCGATGAGTGTCGAGGACGCGTTCGGGGCGATCCGTCGTTCCGACCCGGACGT
>JACMIS010000757.1 GCA_014381035.1 Armatimonadota bacterium | reverse complement strand
TTCGCGGGAAAGGACCGAACCAAGATAACGAACCGACAATACCAACAAGTAGCGCCGCAGGTAACACCGATCCAACGCGTGGTTGGCGCAGTCCGCGTAGGACAAAAAAGAAAGAAAAGAAAAAGAAACGGCTACCACTCCGCGACAGAACCGTCCGCGTTGCGCCAGATCGGGTTACGCCAGCGGTGCCCCGTTTTTGACGACTCGCGGACCACGTCTTCATTGATCTCGATGCCGAGTCCGGGACCCGTCATGAGCGGAACGTAGCCGTCGGCGTAGTGGAAAACGGTCGGGTCGGCGAGGTAATCCAGCAGGTCGGAACCGGCGTTGTAGTGGATGCCGAGGCTCTGCTCTTGGATGAAAGCGTTCGGGGTGCAGAAGTCGAGTTGCAAACACGCCGCAAGCGCAATCGGTCCGAGCGGGCAATGAGGGGCTATCGCCACGTCGTAGGCTTCCGCCATCGCCGCGATCTTCCGGCACTCCCAGATCCCGCCCGCGTGCGACAAATCCGGCTGCAGAATATCCACCGCACCGCTTTGCAACGTCGCTTTGAAGTCCCAGCGAGAGAACTGCCGCTCGCCGGTCGCTATCGGAATCGTCGTCGAACGTGACAGGTCTATCAAGGCTTCATTGTTCTCCGCCAGAACTGGTTCCTCGATGAAGAGCGGGCGGAACGGTTCCAATGCTTTCGCCAGCGGCTTGATCATCGGCTTGTGGACGCGCCCGTGGAAGTCTATCGCGATCCCGAACTCCGGTCCGCACGCGGCACGCACGGCGGCAATGCGCTCCCCGGCGGCATCGATCTTCGTGTAAGAATCTACCCATTCCATCGCACCCGTCGCGTTCATCTTTACAGCGGTATAGCCTGCCGCCTTGCGTACCAGTGCCTCTTTCGCGACCTCCGCCGGATCATCGCCGCCGATCCAGGCGTAGACCTTGACCCGGTCCCGCACCGCGCCGCCCAGTAGCTCGTAGATCGGTACCCCGAGCGATTTGCCCTTGATGTCCCATAACGCTTGCTCGATTCCGGCTATCGCCGACAGGAGTATCGCACCACCGCGATAAAAACCACCTCGGTGCAGTGTCTGGAAAAGATCCTCAATGCGGTTGGCGGACTTGCCGATCAGAAAGTCAGACATTTCATGGACGCAGGCGCGAACCGTTTCCGCTTTGCCCTCGACAATCGGCTCGCCCCACCCGACAATCCCATCCTCGGTCTCAACCTTGAGAAAAAGCCACCGTGGCGCGACGATAAACGTTTCTATCCGCGCTATTTTGTTGTGCATCATGCTCATTTAGTTCGCTGTCCGCAGGATCATTCCTGCTTTGCGAAGCCCGGTTTGACGACCGCGCCGCGCATGCGCTATTCGCACTGCCAACCTTTCTGATAGGACCGTCGCGAAAACGTTGGCACGTCCACAATCGCCCGTGTTTTGTTGCGCCAAACAACCCGGTGATGTGACAGTCTTGAAGAGATCTGGAACAATCCGGGAGGTAAAATAGACCGTTACCCTACCGAGACCTGTTGCGCGAAGAAACTTCGGCGTGGAAGTCTAATCATTTGGAAGAGATCATCGCGAAACATGACCAACAGATCATGGGGAGGGCGCGACCGTAAGACCATGCAGGAAACTATCCTGACTAACACGAATAAAGTAAAGTAAAACACCGGGTACACCAGCAACGACGCCACACGCCCGCGAGTCAGCAGGAGTTTAAACTATTTTATGAGTATGACCACCGCTACCGCGCCGCTACGCGCCGAGAGCCTGATCCGGGATATTCCCGATTTTCCGCAGCCGGGGATACTTTTCAAAGACATAACGCCGGTTTTAGGTGACCCGGACGCTTTGCGCGAGATCGTAGATGTGCTTTCCGAAAAGATCGCCGCTCTCGCGCCGGACCGAATCATCGGAATCGAGTCGCGCGGATTCCTGTTCGGGGTGCCGGTCGCCTACAAATTGGGCTTGCCGTTTTCGCCGGTGCGCAAACTGGGAAAACTTCCCTACCAGACCATCCAGGAAGAATACGCACTCGAATATGGTACCAACACGGTGGAGGCGCATGTGGACGCGGTAGAACCGGGCGACCGCGTGGTCATCGTGGACGATTTGCTGGCGACGGGCGGGACGGCGACTGCAGCAGCAGCAATCGTCGAGCGGCTCGGCGGGACTGTAGCAGGCTATGCATTCCTGGTCGAACTGGCATTTCTGAAGGGGCGTGAGCGACTGGATCGCGGCGAGATCATTACGCTTCTGACGTACTAAAGACATGAGCACTGTATCCGAGGTAATGGCATCGCTGGATGCGATTGCGCCGCAACATTTGTGTATGGAAGGCGATCCACGCGGCTTGCTGATCGGCGACCCGATGGCGGAGGTGACTCGCCTCGTAGTTTGCCTCGATGTCACCCGCGCCGTTGTCGAGTATGCCCGCACAAACGGGGCGCAGATGATCATCAGTCATCATCCGCTGATCTACAATCCGCTGAAGCGTATTCTCACCAGCGAACCGCATCCGGGAGGTGTCGTATTATCCTGTATCCGGGCAAGCATCGCGGTCGCGTGTGCGCATACTAATTGGGATGTCGCCGAAGGCGGCGTCAACGACGTTCTGGCAGGACTACTCGGCTTGCAACAGGTGCGTCCGATACAGACCACGTATCGCGAACCGCTGGTGAATATCACGGTCTACGTGCCGGTAGAGGACAGCGAATCCGTTTGGAACGAGATGGCGAACGCCGGGGCGGGGCATCTCCCCGGCTCGTTTTATGATCGCTGTGGATTCTTGCAAGAGGGAATGGGAACGTTCCGACCGTTGCCGGGAGCCAATCCCCACGAAGGCGAGATCGGCGTTGTTTCCCGAGTGGACGAATACCGGATCGAAAGTATTACCCCGGTGTCTAAAGTATCTGCCGTTCTTGCCGCGATGCGGAAGGCGCACCCGTATGAGGAGGTCGCCTACAACGTCTTCCCCCTGTCAAACACCGGCAAAGAAAACGGCCTCGGGCGAATCGGCACGTTGACCGAAACTATCACCCCTACCGAACTGCTGGGCAGGGTAAAGTCCGCACTCAATTTCGACGCCGTTCGTTTGGTCGGGCCGGACGCCAAACCGGTCCGCACGGTCGCGGTCGGAGGCGGGGCGTGTGCGTTTCTGATGCCGGACGCGATACGGCTCGGCGCGGATGCCTTGATCACCTCCGATGTGCGACATCACGAGTATGTGGACGCCGAATCTCGCGGCTTTATCCTTGTTGACGCCGGACACGCACAAACGGAAACACCGGGGACACGCGGACTGGCGGACCGTTTGCGAATCGCACTCCCCAGTGTTTCCGTAGATTTCGCGAGCTAAACGGGCGTCATCCAGTCGTCTTCCCGGTTCTGATGACTGAAGAATCGCCCGGTGTCGGCGAGCGTGAGCCGGTCAAAGGTGGCGATCATGCCGCGAACGGACTCGTCCGGCAACAGGGTCGCGCTCCCGCCCCGCGTCATGTCCGTCTGGACATATCCCGGTCCGATCCCGACCACGGCGATCCCCTTCGGCTGAAGGTCAAACGACATGCTCCGGATCACTAGGTTCAACGCACTCTTGCTTGCCGCGTAACTGTATTGACCGCCGGGACTGCCAACCCGATTGGTCAGCAAGCCGACCCCCGAGGTCAGGTTGGCGAGGAGGGGATTCGTGCTGCGTTCTAGAAGGTCGGCAAAATGCTTCGCAACCAGCGCAGGACCGATGGCATTGACGGCGAAAACGTGCGCCATTTTTGTCGCGTCTACGTTGGAAAGCCCATGCTCGCCTGTGGCGAACGTCCCGGCATTATTGATGAGAAGATCGAGTGTCTCCGTGTTTTCGCCGACCATCGACCGCGCCGACGCAATGCTGACCTCATCCGTGACATCAAGCGGGACTAACGACAACAGTCCCGGATGCTGTGCGCCCCATTGCTGAAGTTCCGTGGCCGCTCTTGGAGCGCGGCAACCAGCGAATACCCGGTCGCCTCGCTCCATAAACTGTCGCACGAATTCCAGCCCGATCCCCCGGTTTGCACCGGTGACCAAAACCTGTTTCATCGTTACTCGCCGATCTGAAGTACGACGAAACCACCCTCACCATTCCGTCGGACGATATACAGAGCGACCGATTTTGTATCGCCCGTCTGTTCCTTCAGCAGGGCGTCTTTGGCGCGGTCCACTTCGGCGGGTGTGTTCGTCACGGTCTGCCCTACGCGCTGAATGACATCACCGACGGCGATTCCGGCGCGTGCAGCGACGCCACCATCCTGTACGCGTGTCACCACGACGCCACCACGGACTGTTGCAGGAATCTTGAAGCGACCGCGTGCGTCGTCAGTGAGCGATTCGAGCGCGAGACCGAGGGTTTCATTCGTCGGGGTTTCTTGCTCAGATTCGCTGCTCGCGGGGCGGGGCGTTGTCGGGGTGGGCGTCAGTTCTTCCGGCGTCACCGAAAGCGTCACTGTTTTCCCGCCCCGTTGCACCGTCAGCGTACCGACTTTGCCAATCGGCGATGCGGTCACTTTGCGTTGCAGGTCGGCGTCGCGGGTCACTGTTTCGCCGTTCCAGGCAGTGATAACATCCCCGACCAGTACGCCTGCACGCGATGCGGGCGTATCCGGCACCACCTGTTGCACGATCACGCCCTTGGTTCCGGAAGGTAACCCGAATGCGGCAGCATTATCGGCGGAAACATTGCTCATCCGCACCCCGATAACGGCGCGGCGCACTTTGCCATCTTTCACGAGTGCGTCCGCGACCCGCTTGGCGACATTGATCGGAATCGCGAAGCCGATCCCGACATTGCCCCCGCTACGCGTATAAATAGCGTTGTTGATTCCAATCACGCGACCGTAAATATCGAGCAGGGGACCGCCACTGTTGCCGGGATTGATCGACGCATCGGTTTGCAGGTAATCGTTGAGCGAACCGGCTTCGCTAAAGTTTACCTCGCGGGCAGACGCGGAAATCACTCCGACAGTCAGTGTATTCGACAAACCGAACGGGTTCCCGACTGCGATAGCCCAGTCGCCCACGGTTACCTTACCGGAATCTCCCAGCGTCACCGAGGGAACACCTGTAACGGGGATCTTTACTACGGCGATGTCGGTGCGGGTATCTACTCCGAGCACTTTGGCGTCTCTGAACTCACGTCCGTCGAGTAATTTCACGGTCACACGGTCGGCGTCCTCGACGACGTGTGCGTTGGTGATGATCAAGCCCGACTTGTCATAAATCACTCCCGAACCAACGCCGGTATCGACATAAGCACCGTTGCCGCGCCGTTGCGACGGTGCGCCCTGGGCCAGTCGGAAACCGTTACTGGCGTCGGTTGCGAGATCGCCCTTGTGGGAATTCGGCTCGATTCCGAAACCGCGAAACTGGCGGCGTAATTCGTCCAGCCACTCTCCCTCGCTCCCATTCCCGTTGGGGTTGGGTAGCTCGAATCGGCGTAATCTGTCGTTAGAACCGAGCGTGCTGGCACGTTTCGCGGTTGTGATGGTAACCACCGCCGGTTCCGCCACACGAGCAACTTCGGCGAATGCGGATTGCATCTGCGCCGCACTTTGTACGGCGGGGGTTCGTATTACCGGTGCTGTCGCCGACTTTGAGGATTGCGCGTCGGCATCACGAAGCGAGTACCCCGCGACAACGGCGACGGCGGCGAAAGCGGCACCACCGCCGATTTTTTGTAGTTTGTTAAGGGTTCGATTGTTCATAGTTTGCTCTTGAAACAGATTTGTGAAATGGATTCAAACATCCGGATCACCGGCAGAACAGTCCATTCCTGCGGTGACTCCCGTGCGTCTAATATCGGAAATGACCATTTGTTGGTTCCCGATTCCTATCGTATACAAAACCCGGCAATATGTATACCTATTCGCCCGAAACAATTATGCCAAAAATGTTCACATGACATATTGTGATCCAAAAAGATCACGCGGAGCAAAATGGAGAAAGAGCATGGCTGTTTGGGGATGGAATGACATCAATAACAACGAGAGTGTGTGGAAGGGAGCAATGCTGGAGGAGGCATATGCGGTGCCCTCGGAAAAAATGCTTCCGTATCAACGAATCATGAGTATCATATTGTGCATCATATGTGTTGCCATCATTGCGTACTACTCACGCGCCGCGCCGACAGCACTTCCCGAAGCGCAACGGGTAGTGCAGCCACCAGAGTGAGCGGCAGGCTATTGGAACGATTGAAAAAGCAACGGGCGCAAGCGGCTGAGAAAGTCGCTTACGCCCGTTGCTTTTATGTTCCTTTATCTCTCTAAATCATGCACGTGGAGCCGTACAATCGTTTGGAAGTCCACTATTAGAGACGTAATCTTAAAAAGAAATGTTTCATTTCAGACAACTTTTTTTAAATGTTTTTCGTTTCGGTGTGGAAAGGTACAATATGGGCGGGAGAACCTGACCGAAATGTGCGGAAGATTTACCTTGCACCACGATGCCGACGCCATTGTCGAGCGGTTCGATGTTCACGAGACCGTGGTTTCTGTCGCGCCACGATACAATATCGCCCCGCAACAAACCGTGCCGGTGATCGTCGCGCCGCAGAGCGAGCGGATTCTCGACAGCTTTCGCTGGGGACTAGTGCCCGGATGGGCGAAAGATGCGGCAATCGGGCAGAAAATGATCAATGCTCGTTCCGAAACACTTGCCGAAAAGCCATCGTTCCGCACCGCACTGGTGCGTCGCCGTTGTCTGATTCCGGCGGACGGCTTTTACGAATGGGAGCGACACGCGGACGGTTCGCGCCACCCGGTGCATTTTCGCTTGAATGGGGGCGAACCGTTCGCCTTCGCCGGGCTCTGGGAGGAGTGGCAAGACCCGCAGGGTGAGAACGCTCTACGCACCTGTACTATCGTCACGACAAGTGCGAACGAAACCGTCGGACGCGTCCACGACCGTATGCCCGTTATTCTCGCCCGTGACGCCGAGGAGATCTGGCTCGATATGTCGGTGCGTGACACGGATCTGCTCCGCTCCTTTTTCGTGTCCTACCCGGACCGGGAAATGGAAGCCTTTTCCGTGTCGCGCCGTGTCAATTCCCCGACGAATGAAGGTCCCGAATTGTTGGCTACTGACCGCTAAAATGCAATTGTGTGATCGGTGGGTCACCTGCCGACGTGATCTCGATGATCTCATCGTGGTTGACTTCGTCGCTCATCACACCGGCGGCAGATTTATGGTAGACGGCTTTCGGTTCGGTGATAGTACGGGTCACGGTGTCGCTACCGGTACCGCCCAGTTGTAGCAGGACGCTCCCCGCATCGTCTATCGTAATCCCCGTAAGCGGCTGGTTTGTCTCTGCCTTACGCGGTCCTTTTTGGGGGTCTGCCAACTCTACCGTCACTAACGCGCCGTTGCGTCGCTCACTGAATACCGCGAAGAATGATTCCCATTGATCCTGGGGAATTTCATGTGTTGCCATTTAAATCAAGCTCCTTTTGCTTATCTGTTGACCGTAGCATACCCAACATGTACCACAAATCGCGCCGAAATTGACATAGACGTGCCGTGAGGTTTCGTTTACAATAGGGCGGAGAATATTTCGCCTATGTCGCTTGTACTGTATGTGTCCGGTCACGGGTTGGGACACGCCACCCGGGAAATCACTATCTTGCAATCGCTTCCCACCGATATTCCACTTGTCGTTAAAACCGCGTCCCCCGAGTGGCACTGGCGCAATGAACTTCCCGGTCGCCATTTCGATTATGTGAACACATCATTCGATGTCGGCACGGTGCAACGGGATTCGCTCCACTCGGACGCAACGGCGACACTCGCGGCGTGGCATGCGATAGAGGCAAGAAACAGAGAGCGGTTCGATGACGAGCGAAGAGACCTTTTGCGACGCGGTGCGAAACTGATTATTTCGGATGTGCCGTCGTTCCCGATTGGCGTGGCGGCGGATCTGAAAATACCCTCGGTCTGCGTAGCGAATTTCACCTGGGCGGATATATACGGAAGTCTGATAGGCGACGAACCGCGTTTAGCCGCAGTCGCGGAGCGACTTCGCGACGAATATGCGCAGGCAACGCTTCATCTGGAAGCCGGATTCGCGCTCCCGATGACGTATTTCCCGCAACGCGAATCGGTCGGTATAGTCGCCCGAAGGGGGAGGGAGCGACGCACGGAGTTGCTGAACGCGCTACCCATATCTGCGCGAGACCGACGTCTGGCGTTGGTGTACGCAGGGAGTTGGGGTTTACCCATTCCCTACCCGGAACTCGCCCGTTTCGACGACTGGCACTTCCTTTCACTGGACGCCCCGCACAAAAACCTGCCGGCGAACTGGAGCATTCTCCCGCACACGCTGATGGCACACCCCGACCTGGTCGCTTCCGTGGATGTGGTCGTTTCCAAAGTTGGTTACGGGTTGGTGGGCGAATGCCTGAACGGAGGAACACCGATTATCTATTGCCCGCGCACCGGATTCGCCGAGTATCCGGTGATTGACGCGTATCTTTCCTCTCGTCCGCACGGGATACGTGTCTCCGTGGAAGCGTTTACCTCCGGAGATTGGGAGGCAATCCTGAGTGCTGTGCCGCCGCGCGGCGCAGTACCGAAAGAAGCCACCAATGGCGGAGAAAGAGCGGCAGGTCGGCTCGCCGACCTGTATCATTCGGTATAAACAGAAGTGGCGCGGTCTGCGCTCCACAAAAAAAGCCGCCGAATTGCGTCGGCGGCTTTTTTATTGATGCTGTGTTACCTTTCCGGCTCTAAAATCCCGTAGTTGCCGTCCCCACGGCGGTAGAGGACATTTACTTCGCCGGTATCCGAGTTCTCGAAAACAAAGAAATCGTGTGAAAGCAGTTCCATCTGCTCGACGGCTTCCGGGGGGGAGACTGGCTTGATTGCAAAGCGTTTATGCCGGAGAATACGCCCGGTCACAGGTTCCTCGGGGAGTGAATCGTCAATTACTTCGACATCGCGGAGCGAAGCTATCTCACCATGCTTGCCGTAATGATGATGCGCGTTTTTGCCGACATGGCAGTTTTCGCCCGCTTTGTCCTTGAACTTCCGCATCTGCCGCTCCAACTTGTCGGTCACGCGGTCAACGGCGGCGTACAGGTCATCGCCTCTTTCCTCGCAGCGCACCTTTACGCCGTCGCCGTCTAAAAGCACCTCTACCCGGTGTTCTCGCCCTTGAACCGTTTCCGTCACCGTGGCAGAATGAAGGCTTTGAAAGTGTTTCTCCAGTTTGTGCAGTCGCTTGTTGGCATAATCCCTTAGTGCGTCCGTGACGACTATTCCCTTGCCTCGAACCTGAACTTGCATAGGCTGTCCCTCTTTCTTGTTGGGTTGTCGGGTTGCCGGGTGGTTAGGTCGGAGCGGAACAAGCTATTCGCCCCTCCAACAACCTAACCACCCGGCAACCCGACAACCTACCTATAAATCAGCGTGGTCGCGTGTACAGCGATTCCTTCGCCGCGCCCGACGAACCCCATTTTTTCATTCGTGGTCGCCTTGACGCTCACGGCGTCCGCGCTTATTCCTAAACATACGGCAATCGTTTGTTTGATGTCACCCGCGCGCGGTCCGATTTTTGGGAATTCGGCGAGAACGGAGATATCGATGTTGCCGATGCGCCAATTCGTCGCATCAAGGCGGGACTTGACTTCGGCTAAAAACTCGATAGAACGGCGGTCCTTGTGGCGTGGATCGGATGGCGGAAAGAGGATGCCAATGTCACCCATGCCCGCCGCACCGAGCAGGGCATCACAGACAGCGTGCAGCAAGGCGTCGGCGTCAGAGTGTCCGAGCAAGCCGAGGGGAGATTCGGGGAAGTGGACGCCGCCAAGCCACAGTTCGCGACCTTCGGCAAAAGGATGCACATCGTAGCCGTGACCGACGCGGAATGTAGGAGACGCTGGTCGCCCCCCAACCCCTAATTCTGGGGAAGCAAGAGGGGATACGTCGGAATCGTCAGGCTCTACCATCGAACGAACCTCCCCTTCCTGTCCTCCGGCTCCCCCAGATTTGGGGGTTGGGGGGCGACCAGCAACAGCCAATCGCCGCATAAGGATCGCCTCTGCCATCCTTAAATCTTCCGGGAGCGTCACCTTGATATTCTCGGGCGACGAGGAGATGATTTCGACACGGAAGAAGTAGCGTTGGAACAACGCGCCATCGTCGGTCGCGGAAACGCCTTCGTCTTTGGCGAATCGGTGGGCTTCCAGAAGACTCGAAGCACGAAACGTTTGTGGGGTTTGCACCCGCCACAGTGCCGTGCGATCTATGTAGTCGCCCACCCAGGACTTTTCTTCGTTATCCGACAGGTCTTGTAACCGATCCTCGCGCAGGAGAGAATCCGTAATGGGACAGGCGGCAATCGCGCCGCCGTGATGTTCGCGGGCGGAAGCTATCGTTTGTGTGATCAGTTCCGGTGTGACACAACACCGGGCGGCGTCGTGGATGACGATAACATCGGACTCGTCGTGCGACGGACAAGCCGCGATGCCTAACCGCACCGACTCCTGGCGTGTGTCGCCGCCGAGGACAACGTCGGCTAACTTTCCGCCGCCATATTGCTCCCCGATCTCGCGCAATCGGGGCAGGTCAGACTCGCTCCCGACAAGAATGATGCGGTCTACCGCGTCGCAATCCGCGAACGATTGCAGGGTCCAGCCGAGGAGAGGGCGACCGAGGAGGGGAACGAATACCTTGTTTTCCGGACTACCGAACCGGACGCCGCGTCCTGCCGCCGGTATAAGCGCGTACACTTTCCGAGTTGTTCTGTCTGCCATTTGTGTTGCCATTGACGTATGCGCCGTTTATGCCGGGGGTAGGACGCGGCGTATCGCCGCCGTCCACAGGTTCGGCGTCGCCCGTATCCTCGTCGCCGTCTTCGTCCGAAATGTGCGCGAAAACCATCTTGCCGGCTTGCGTCTGCATCACGGACTGGACCATCACGGGGAGCGTTTCGCCCATTTTACGCCGTGCATTCTCTACCACGACCATCGTCCCATCGTCCAGATAGCCGACTCCCTGCCCAGGTTCGCGCCCGTGCTTAACGATCGTGACATTTAATTCTTCGCCGGGCAGGACGACCGTTTTTAAACAGTTCGCCAGTTCGTTGATGTTCAGCACCGACACGCCCTCAAGCGACGCTACCTTGTTCAGGTTGAAATCGTTCGTGACTATGCTACCGTTCATGGCTTTTGCGAGACGCACCAGACGGCTGTCTACCGCATCTTTGCCCGGAGCCAGTTTGTCGTACTC
>JACMIS010000756.1 GCA_014381035.1 Armatimonadota bacterium | reverse complement strand
GCAGGAGAGGGGAGCCGGAACGGAAGAACCCGAAGCCATCGGCACCGTTAAAAACCCTTCTGGTCCCCCCTCTCCTGCGGAGCGGGGGAGGGGGTTAGGGGGTGGGGGCGACGATCCGAATGCCCTGACCATCGCCCTGCTTCCGCTCGACGAACGACCGGTCAACACGCGTTACCCGGAAATGTTGGGGGCGATTGCCGGGGTACGTGTCGAACTGCCACCGGTTGCCGTGCGCGGCGCACATAAGCGTGGGGCGGACGTTTCCGCAGTTTCCGCCTGGCTTGCCGACACAAACGCCGACGCGGTGATTGCGTCCGCCGAATATCTGCTCTATGGAAACCTGATTCAGTCGCGGATTTCGGCGGATTCCGTCGCGGACGTTCTGCCGCGTTTGTCGGTGCTGGAGGAGATCGCGCGACGCGGGAAGACCGTGTACGCGTTCGGGTTGGTGAGTCGCGTGTCGAACGCCGACGTGGACGTGGAGGAGCCGGACTACTGGAGACAGTACGGGACGCGCTTCTATCAGTTGTCGCAGTTGCTACACAAGCAGGAGGTTCATGGCAAGCTCGACCTCGGCGATACGGCGCAGTTGGCGCGGCTACGCACCGAACTGCCGGAACCGCTCGTCGCCGATTTTCTGACGCGGCGACTGCGCAACCATGCCGTCAATCTGGCGTTGCTGGATCTGGTCGGGCGGGGTCGGCTTGATCTGCTGTTGCTCACCTCCGACGACACGTCCGTCTATGGACTGCCGACGCGCGAGAAAACGTGGCTCGAATCGTGGATGAACCTTCTGGGCGACGCCGCGAAAAGCCGGATCATGATGCACCCCGGCGCGGACGAAGTCGGGTCTGCCTTGCTATGTCGTCTCGTCTGCGCGAAGCGCGGCGTCCAACCCGCGATCTATCCACTGTACGCCGTGCCCGGCGGCGAGGAGATCGTCGCGCCCTACGAGGACCGCGCGGCCCGGATCACAGTCGAGGCGCAGATCCGGGCGGGCGGCGGGCGGGTCGCGGAATCGCTGGACGGTGCCGACATCGTTTTAGGCGTTCTGCCACCGTCGCCGCGCCGCACGGAATGGAAAGCGAGTTTCGCGGAATCCGAGCGATCCGAGCGGGAGCCGTTCTACCGGGCATTCCTCGACACCCTCGCGGCGCAGCGACGCGCCGGAGTGCCGGTCGCGGTCGGGGATATTACGTACCCGAACGGTTCCGACCCGCTCTTTATGGAACTGCTTTTCGCGCCCGATTGTTCGATGCAAGCCACCGGTCTCGCCGCATACGGGGCGTGGAACACGGCGGGGAATACGCTCGGGACCACTGTCGCACAGGCGATCCTGTCTACGTTCACCGACGGCGTCCCCGAACGGCAGGCGGCGCAGTCTTTGTTCCTGACGCACCGGTTTTTAGAGGACTGGGCGTATCAGGCGGTTGTCCGCCACACGACCCGCGACGCGATCCAGGCGAAGACCGGACGACGCGACCCCGCCTACGACAGCGACGCCGAGCAGACCTTTGTCCGCCAGACCATCGAAGCCGGGTTGACCGAGAAACTGCGCGAACTGCAAGCGGTCGGTGTCGGCGTCGGGCTTTCGCTGGTGCCCGGTTCGGTGCGTCTCCCGTGGCGGCGAACGTTCGAGGCGGATTTCGATCTGGTTTAGCGGTGCCCTCACCCCCTGCCCCTACAGCCCCTCACCCCCCTACCCCCTCTCCCTTCGGAGGGAGAGGGGGAGTAGATGCACCGGGCGTTCCGTTTACCGCGTGTCCTTTCTGGCTCCCCGCTCCCTTCGAGAGGTGAGGGCTACTGCGTTTTACCTCCCGGATAACAAATTGTTTCTTCCTGACCCACTCTGTTTGGTATCGTATATCGTGCGATCACGCGCGGGAAGCGAGGCTTCTCGTAGTCAGGGGGAACGGGCGATGGGATTTAATCGGGTCCGGCAGACGCAGGCGGGGGAGCAGGAGCCGGTGTGTACGCACTGCAAGGGGAAAGATCTGCGGAAGCGGGGGTGGAAACATGACCGGCGGATCTATTATTGTGTGGCATGTCGGCGGACTTCTTACGGGTTGCCGCCCGACCTGCGCCCGCGCTGTTTCGTTTGTAAGGGGGCGGTCATCGAGCGTAAAAGGCCGGACGGACGTTCGCGGTATCAATGCCGTTCCTGTGGAAAACAGTTTATGAGCGAGTACGAGCGGGCGCGGCGCGAGCGGGGCAAGCAGCTTCGCTACCGGCATCCGTTTACTCTGGTGCTCGACAGGCGGGCGCGGGCGGGTCTGGGAGAGTATGTGCAGGCGACGGGTTGTACGGATGTTCAGGCGGTGCGGGCGATCTTCCGCTATGTGCTGACCGGCGCGGTGTTCGGCACCGTCACCACCGGCAGACAGGTTCGTTCCGGGAGACCGACCACGGTGCCGGTTCCGCGTGACCCGGCGGCGGCGGCGATGCGGTTCCCGGATCTGCGCAGTGAGCGGGCGAAGAAGCATCTGGCGGCGTCGGGCGGGCATTTCGGGCGCGGGTTTCTGGCAACAGTGATGGGAGTACAACGGATCACGGTGTGGCTGGACGACGAAGCGAAGGAAGGGCTGGTGTACACGATGCGCCGGTTGGAACTCAACCACGCCGACGCCGCCCGGTGGCTCCTCACGAACGTCAAGATGCCCGACGCGAAAACCCCGGAGTACCTGCGCCTGCACCCCGAGCCATTTACGGTAGCCACCGGCGGAAAACGTCCCCGCTACGAGTGGGAGAAAGGATACGACCCCGGATGGGACGATTGAGCATAGGAAAAAACCGGTTCTTGTCTCTTCCGACATTGATGATGAAGCCGTACTAGTCGGTCAAGCGGCGAACAAGAACCGACTCGGTGTTCGGGGCGACCGACTCGCCCAAAAACAGGAACAGATTCACGCCCTCTATGTTCGCAATCTTTTCTTCCAGACGCCCTAACTCCTCGTGGAGCGGGTACATCCGTTCGGGTCAGAACGACGGATGGATCGGCACACGGAGCCAATCATCCCCGGTTTGCACCTCTGACGCCTCGACGCTGAATGTTACGCCGCCCGGAAACTGCCACCCGATGATGTTCGCGCACAATCTCTGCCGTCTGCTCTTTGCTAATCATGGTGCTTATTCGACAGCGGGTAAGAACCGAAAGGGCGGCTTGCACCCTAACCGTCCCTGATTAAAATTCTATCTTTTGGAAAACGCGCCGGTACCTTGACAAACTCTTTTGCCTGTAGTAGACTTCCTGTAGCGCATTGACCAAAGGCTTAGTTAACTACAACTAAACCCTTAGTCAACACTGGTGTTGGCAAGCGAACGGTCTGGCAACGCATTCGCATTCCAACGGAGGAAATACACGAAGCAATGATCGAAAAAAGCACCCGCGGTACTCACAGTCAGAAGAACACGTCCGCCAGGCATAGTGTTGTTATTGCAACCATCGCTTTTTAAACAACGATGATTGCTTTGCATGAAAGGTGGTGGTCTCACCCGTGTGAATCGAATCGGTATCGTCGGTCGGTTGAAAATCCGCCGCCCGATAAGCCGTCTGCGTCTTTCTCGCTTTATCGCTAACGATAGGCTCAACCCTGATGACCAAATGCGGTCGTCGAGAAACAAAGGTGTCCGTGATTACTATGCAGTACAACAATTTTACAAAAAAACATGCCGCGCTCGTCGCCGCATCCTTGACCGCGATCTCAGCGGGTGTCGCCGTCCTGACCGCCACGCCGTCCGCCCATGCCGTTCCACCGAATATGCGCCTGGTCTGGAGCGACGAGTTCACCGGTGCGTCCGTGTCCGCGATGCCCAACTCGAACGTTTGGGGTTTCGATCTCGGTGGCGGTGGCTGGGGGAATAACGAATGGCAGACCTACGTCAACTCGTGGGCGAACTGCCATGTCGTCTGGGACGGCACGGGAACGGATAGTCAGGCTCTCCGCATCCGTGCGGAACGCGATGGTGCCGGGAGATACTATTCCGCCCGTATCAAAACGCAGGGCAAGGTGGCGTTCGGACCCTACGGCTATTACGAGGCACGTTGCAAATTCCCGAACGCGGGCAAGGGCTACTGGCCCGCCGCCTGGACGCTGGGCACGAATATTACGTCGGTCGGCTGGCCCGCGTGCGGCGAGATCGACATCGCGGAGGAGGTGAACGGTCAGTGGGAGACCCACCAGAGCCTGCACGCGCCCGGTTGGGACCCGACGTCGGTACGAACACCCTATCAGTCCACGACGACATACCATAACTACGGGGTGATGTGGCAACCGGAATACATTACGTTCTATATTGACGGGGTGGCGACGGCGACCTACGGGAACGGACACAATTCCGCCTGGGTGTTTAATAAGCAGGTGTTTTTTATCCTGAATCTGGCGGTGGGCGGCAATTTCCCCGGCAGCCCGGACGGTAGCACGCAGGTTCCCGCGGATTTCTACATCGATTACGTGCGCGTTTACCAGTACTAAATCTGTTTGTTTCTTTCTTTGTCCTGCGCGGACGGCGCCAACCTTACGTTGGATCGTTGGACCTGCGGTGCTCGGTTCTGTTTGGTGATTGGGTGTCGGTTGATCTTTCCCGCGCATTTACCGTT
>JACMIS010000755.1 GCA_014381035.1 Armatimonadota bacterium | reverse complement strand
TAGGATAAAGTGCACGACAGGCGTATAATCCGATCCAACTGGGCAAGGTTTCATCATAATCCTGCGAATACATCATGACCGCGTTGCCGATTTGCTTCAGGTTCGAAAGGCACGCCGTCTGGCGTGCTTTCTCACGCGCCTGCGCGAAAACCGGGAACAGGATCGCGGCGAGGATAGCGATAATGGCTATAACAACCAGTAATTCGATGAGAGTAAACGCTTTGCGGGTTTGAGTTTTTGAGATATGGGACATCATCTTAACGATTCCTTGGCGAACGGTGGTGCCAGTTTTTAGTGGTAGGCAATTTGTATTTCGTAAGACAAAAGGTTTTGCAACGGCTTTGTTTCGTAAATGATAGCACTCTTGCCTCGCTATGTCAAGGAGCAAAGCTGAATTGACCTATACCGATTTATGGATATTCGTCCGTTCCGGACGGTGAACCGTTCCGCTACGCGCAAAGCGAAATCGGTTCACCGTCCGGGTCGAAAGCCCTACGGCACGATGCTCTTGCCGTCGAAGAGGAGGAAGTTTTTCGGTCCGCTGTTCATGGTTGCCAGCAAGCCGTTCGGGAACTGCTTGCCGAGCGGGGCGGACGTGATCTCGATGCCGTCGGTCTCGTCCGCGCCACCGTTGACCACGAGGAGCGGTTTCGTCTGGTTATGGCGGTCGCCCGGTTCGCCCTCGCGCTTGTAAACGGAGTAGCGCGTGCCGCCGTCCGCCGCTGGAATCTGGTCCGTAGACACGAGATACCCGGTGCCGTCCGGCTTCGTATATAGGGTGATGCCTTCATGATCACCGGTGCGGTTTTCCCGCCCGAAGGTGCCCAACTCCTGCCCGAAATAGGGATTATCCGGGTTCGCGGAATACTTCCGAACACAAACCTGTTCGTCGGAATAGTATACGTAGCCGAGCGCGTCGTCCACACAGATAGACTCGATCTCTTTCTTGCCGGAGTACGCGCCGAACGCCTTCACGAAATCCGCCTGTACGGTGCCGTCCTTGCCCTCGCGCAAACGGTAGGTATGCAGGTAGCCTTTCGCGGGACCGGATTTGCGCCCGACGACGGCGAAGATCGCCTGGTCCGAAGGGCG
This sequence comes from Armatimonadota bacterium, assembly GCA_014381035.1. Next base: position 3,325 of record JACMIS010000755.1, on the reverse strand, counting down.
TTTATACAGGGCGATCCCCATCGGCTCGCTGGCGTCGCCGCTCTCTCCTTTGAACACGGGTAAGCCGTTTGGCGCGAGGTCGGACAGCTTGCCGTTGGGGGAGATGGCGAATACGCGCAAGCGGTGTTTGAGCCGCTCCGTGCAAACCGCGATGTCGTACCGCTTTCCGCCCAGTTTCAAGCCGTACTCGACATCCACATTGTTCGGGCGGTCGAGGTTTTTCACGATCTGGCGCGTTTTGCCGTCCAGTCCGAACACATACAGGGCACCGCCCTTGCTGGCGTCAATCTTGTTGGTGCCGATAACGATGGATTGCGCCGGGTTTCGCTTGTTGACCCAGATTGCCGGATCATCCGGGTCCTCGCTGACAGGCTGTGTGGCGAGTACCGGTTTAACCGTACGCACGGGTACACCGGGCGTTTGCGCGGAGGCAACGTTGAAGAGAAGAGAAAGCGCGAGGGCGGGAAGTGTAGCGAACCGGAGCGTTCCGTCACCGGTTCGGGGAAACGAATTCATGAAAGCGTATGTCCTTAAAGTTGGGGATAATAAAAAGCGGGCGGGATCGAATCCCGCCCGCCTGTAACTAATGGGCACTACCTATGGGTAGTACGGTCGCCACGGGGACGGCGCGTTGCTGGAGCTACTGTAGTAAACCGGGGAGCCCTTGCCATTATTGGCGGCACCGCCAGCGTCACCAGCAATGCGGGCGTCCTTGATCCACTTGACGTGACCATCAATGTAGGCGATGTTCATCCCCTCATTGTGCTTCATGAAAATCTCGTTGTCTTCCTTATCCATATCGTTGGAGTCAACGTCGGTGTCATTTGCGGCACCCTTCAAGCCCGCTTCCATCAACAGATACTCCTGCGCAGGGCGTTGCCAGGCGGCGAGCGAGGTGCCCTCCACGCGGGTAGCGGCGGTAGGGTTATCCGCCTCGCCAACGATGGCGTCGTTGATTGAATAAGAGTTGTGCCATCGGTAAGCATTCGGAGTGACCGAACCATCCAGAGTGATGCCATAGGATTGCAGGATCGGCACCGCACCGGGAAAATCGGGCGCGTCGCCAGTGTCAAGTCCCTGGACCAGATCATTTGATGGGCAGATATAGATACCTTGCGGGAATTGATTTGCGGCGTTGGCGATCCTTCCCCCAATATAGTTCGACACGACGAATGGCCATACTACGTCATAGAACGATCCCTGGTTCGTGGGGTCAGTCGCAGATGCGGCTGGCTCACCGGGGAAAGATTCGTCGTAGTCCTGCGCATACATCTGGAATGCAAGACCGATCTGCTTCATGTTCGAGAGACATGCCGCTTGTCGGGCTTTGCCGCGGGCTTGGGCGAATACGGGAAATAAGATCGCGGCGAGGATGGCAATAATGGCGATAACGACAAGTAATTCAATGAGAGTAAACGCGGAACGTTTGCGGAAGACGGGCGTCATTTTTTCTTACCTTTCAGGTTAGGGGGATGATCTAATGGGACAATAAAGACGCAGACATGCGATATGATTTTACGCATATCCCTATTTTACGCTTCGCCGATTGTATCCCGCATTCTGTCCCCTTTCGTTAAGAGAATGTTAAATCTTTGTTAAGGACCGGGAAATAAATTCGCAGTTCAGAGAGAGAGGGAGCAGTGCCTGCTTCATTCTTAACAATTTCTTAACCTAAGCAATGGTCGGGCGTGAGAAAATAGAGGGTCTATTCGTTTCGATAGCAAATACTACGACTGTCGCGAAGCTATCTCGCCTCACGAATGCAATAACTCTCCCGTTGTGCTCACCAGAAAGAAGGTTATATGAAATCCTCCCCGATTCATCGTCGTCATCTCTTGCAAACCGCTACCGCCCTGTCTGCGACCGGTGCGCTACTCGGTGTGGAAGGTATGGTCGCTCGCGCCCTCCGCGCCGAAGAATTAGGTCGCCAGAAGCCGGACGTTCCCGGTGGTTACGGCAAACTGCGTCCGTCCGCCTCGCGCAACACCGGTGAGTATATCCTCGCGCTCCCGGAAGGGTTTTCGTACACCGTGTTCGGCAGGGTCGGTTCGATCATGGCGGACGGACACAAGACGCCGGACGCGCACGACGGCATGGCGGCGTTCAAAGCGGAGGACGGCAAGGTGCGTCTCGTACGTAACCACGAAGTCAAGGGCAAGCCCAACGAGGGGCATGTCGGCGGCGCGTCGAGTTACGATAAATCGGCGGCGGGCGGTACCACCACCCTGATTGTTGACCCGCAATCCCGGATGCTGGAAAAAGCGTTCGTGTCTATCGGCGGAACCATGACGAACTGCGCCGGGGGCGCGACGCCGTGGGGTTCCTGGATCACCTGCGAGGAAACCGTTCTCGGTACGGCGGCAGGCTTCGATAAGAACCACGGTTACTGCTTCGAGGTTTCCGCGCAAGCCGACGGCGCGATGCACGATCCGCAACCGCTGAAGGCGATGGGGCGATTCGTGCATGAAGCGATTGCGATTGACCCACGCTCCCACATCGTTTACCTGACCGAGGACCGCAAAACAGCGGGGTTCTACCGCTTCCACCCCAAGGTGAAGGATAAGTTAGCCGAAGGCGGCCGCCTCGAAATCGCGGTGATCAAGGACGCGCCGAAAGCCGATCTGCGCACCGGGCAGACGATGGGGAAAACGATGATTGTCACCTGGGCACCGATTGAAGACCCCGACCCGAAGAACGCCGAAGCCGACGATTTAGCGGTTTATAACGAAGGCTTGACCAAGGGCGCGGCAACGTTCGCCCGTCTGGAAGGATGCTGGTACGGGAACGGTTCGATTTTCCTGAACGCGACCAACGGCGGCGACAAGCAACTGGGGCAGGTCTGGCGGTATGAACCCGTGGACGCCGACACCGGAAAATTGACCCTGTTGTTCGAGTCGGCGGATAAATCGGTCCTGCATATGCCGGACAACCTGTGCGTTTCGCCCAAAGGCGGTCTCCTGTTGTGCGAGGACAACGATCAGGGGAACCAGTATGTGCGCGGTCTTTCGCCGCAGGGGTATCTGTTCGACTTCGCGTCGAACATCGTTCCCGGTCACGAGAACGGCGAAGTCGCGGGCGCAACCTTCTCGCCCGACAACAAAACCCTGTTCTTCAACCTGCAGGATCCCGGTCTTACGGTAGCCGTCTGGGGACCCTGGGAACGCGGCGCACTGTAATCCAGTTTTGTTTCCACCACAAAGGACACAAAGGTTTTTAAGGTAGGGCTTCCCGGCAGAGTAAAGACTACTCGATAGCCAGGGAAGCGAAAACCTTAAAAACCTTTGTGTCCTTTGTGGTGGAAACAAAACCCGTGTCGAGCTACCGC
>JACMIS010000754.1 GCA_014381035.1 Armatimonadota bacterium | reverse complement strand
GTTGGAAGGATCGCCAAACCCGTTTATCGCCATATTCACGTGTCCGTCATGTGTCGTCGCGCCTGGACCGAGCATCCCGTCCATCTTCTGAAAGGGACCGAACTTATCCACCGCTTCCACTATCAGATTCGTCGGCTTGCCCGGTACCAATCCGTTCATTTCGACGCTCAACGAACCCGCGCTGTATTTATAGGAACCGGGCTTTGTCACATCGGAGACGCGATAATCCTGCGCACCAGGGACGGCGTCGAAGTAAACCATTACGCTATCGTCGTTCGGTACGATCTTCTTTACCGCCACCCGCGCCGCCGCATTCAGGATCGGCTGACCCGTCACGACGGTGGATACCGACGAGCTTAGCGGGCTCTCGACCGGCAGATACCATGCCTTGTTGACACCGGTTACGGCGTAGGTATGCTGTTCTCCGGGGCGGACATTGCCATCGAACCAGATCTGCCCCCACACCCCTCTCGCTACTTTTTTACCGTCCCTATAAATGTCGTATGTGTAGGCTTCCGCACCACCGAGCCATGTCAGGCGTACTCTGGGACTGCCCGCATTCCATTCCGTCGCCGCACGCAGGGTGATCGGCGGTTTGGGCGGCTTCGTTTGCGCACTGGGCGGATAGGCAGGATTATGGCTGCCCTGCGCCCCCACGATGTTGCTCGGCAGGGTCTCCTCCCCCTTGCTATTCACCGCGGTCACGGTGTACGTCAAGCTTTTATAGTAGTCCGCGACCGGGACCGTGAACGTGCTGTCACTGGTGCTGGAACCGATGAGTCTATCATACAGGTACACGTTGTAGCGCACGGCACTGGGGACGGGATCCCATGTCAGGACGTCCGTCGGGCGGTTCGCCGGTGTTGCCCATATTCCCTGGATGCGCAGGTTTGTCGGTGCCGTCCAACCGCCGGTCGGCGGGAACGGCGCCGTTGCGCTGGAGGTTTCACTCTTCATACCTTCGCGCCCGTCGGCGCCAACACCGCTTACCTGGTAAGTGTAGGTCCGCCCGGAGGACACGCCCATGTCTTCCCATGAGGTGCTTGTGACCCCCGACTTGATCAGGGTGCCATCCCGGTAGACGTTAAAGGTCGACATCGCGGGCGAAGCAGATACCGGGCGGGACCACGACAACTCTATGTGTGCCATCGGCTTTCCGTTGCAACAAGTGTTGCGCCAGTACCCGAGCGCGACAAGGTTCGTCGGTCCTGTCTGTGCAATGGGGAGCGATGTCGAGTAGAGTCGGTTTTGCGGGATAGTCTGTCGCTCTTGACCGGGGCGTCGCCAACTCAGTTGCACCGCCGCGTTCCCTGTCTTCTCGGTGTATTCCAGTCGAATATCGTATCTGCGCCCTGCGGTCAAGGGAATGTGCCCACTTACATACCAGGAAGGATAGTACCCATCCGTGGCGTCAATGACCAATTTACCGTCAACCCAAAGGCGCAAACCGTCGTCCGCCTGTATGTTAAACGTATACAAATCGGTCGCCGGCGCCTCGACCTTCCCTGTCCATTTGACCGTGAAGTTGTCCGCAGAAATATTGGGTAGCGGAGCCCGGCTTCCCCAGTTGAAATCTACGACCGAATCGATTCGACTCGCGGTGGTCGAACCGGATTTATATTCGCCCAGCAAACCGTTCCCGGAAGAGGGTTGGGCACTTTGTGCAAAAGTTTGACTATTAAAACCTAACAAGATAGCGATTGATGCAATACTACCGAGCATCCTGTCGGCATTTTGGCAACGTGAAATCAACGTCATTTTTCTCTGACCTTTCCGATGTACCTCGATCCGACATAAATAAAGAGGAGCAGATATCTGCTCCTCCGTCTTTGGAGTATCGGACCAGAGTAATTATTGGAGTGAACCGATACTTATCATTAGGTCTCGCGGTCAATGTCTATCGAATTACCAGGTAGAACATACCGGTTGGCAGGCTGGTTTTAACGCGAGTGTCGCACATCTGATAACGACTTCATCAAAGATAGTAAACGGGCGGTATTCTTGGCGGCATCGAAGTTTGCTTCGACATGCGCCCGCCCCTGCCGGGAGCATTTTTCGCGCAGTTCGGGTGACGTTCGCAGGCGGTTCACAGCGGCGGCGACGGCTTCCGGACTTCCCGGGGGGATGAGTAGCCCTGTCTCTTCGTCCACCACGATTTCGGGGATTCCTCCCACCGCGGATATGATGACGGGTAGTCCGGTTGCCAGAGATTCGATGGCAACCCAGGAAGAAACATCGTTCTTGGTCGGCAGCACGAACGCGTCGGACTCGCGGAACAAGGCGCGAAGCGGTTCGCTGCCCGACGTATAGTCGAGATGAAGATGCACGTTCGGAAGCCGTTCGGCACGCTCCCGAAACTCACGGGGCATATAAGCCGACTGCGTGGCGATGTGTAGCTCACATGTGTCCGTCAGGTACTTTTCGTAAGCGTCAAGCAGTGTGTCTGCCCCTTTGCGGAGTAGATCGCCGCCGACGAATAGCAGGCGGAACCGTTCGCCTGGTTCCCGAGGCGGGCGTAGCGACCAGCTTTCGAGATCGATCCCCGGATGTATCACGTGTATCTTCTCGTCCTGGATAGAGGGATAAAGCTCTTTCGCTTGTTTGGCGAAGCCCTGCGACCAGAATACGAACGCGTCGGTTTCGCGCACCGCGAAGCGCAACTGCCAGTCGCGTAGCCACTGCCCTTTCGGGACGGGTAAACCGCCATCGGGGTTGTTGACGATGGCGACTTTACGCCCCAGTAGCCGTTGCGCGATGGTGTACAGGTAGTAGGTCTCGAAGGCGTGGATCAGGGTGGCGTCGGCACGGGAAGGCAGGTATAGCGGGTGCGTATCCAGAATGTGTCGCAAGCGTAAGCGTAGCGACCCCGGCAAGAATGATAACGGGTCTGCGGCGAACCAGGTGCGAATCGGAAACCACCGTGCATCCACCGACGTATCGTCTTCCACACGCGGTCGCAATATCCGGTAGCGCGTGATGTTCCCGGTGAGGATGATCAGAGCGAAATCGAACCGGTAGCGGCGGGAAACCGCCCCGTCACCGACTCGCGCTTCAACCAGAGATAATGAGTCCATTTCTTGTCCTAACTTTCAAACCGTCATTGATGACAATCTTCCCTGACGAACGCCCAATGCGGGAAGAGTGCGTATCAGCCTGGTAACTTCCGGATTACACGGGCGGGGACGCCACCGACCAGCGTGTTGTCCGGGACATCCCTGGTGACGACCGATCCCGCTGCGACTACCGCCCCGCGTCCGATCGTGACCCCGGGCAGCAACGTGACGTTGGCGGCGATCCACGCACCGTCCCCGATGGTCACCGGCTTATGAAGGTGTCGTCCCGACCGCATTTCGGGTGGTCCGATCTCATGCGCAGTCGTCACGATCACTACGTGATGCCCGACTGCGACCCCGTTCCCGAGGGTTATCGGCGCGGACGCGTCGAGATAAAGCGGAGAGTTCAGTCGGCAGGAGTTGCCGACCACGATCTTCGCCTGTCCCCCCCGGCAACAGACAAACGTCGCCGGTCCATGGAAGGAGGTCGCCGAACCTACTTGAATTCCACAGGCGCGGTAGAGCCGCGCCCGAAATCGCGGTCCCGTCCCGGTGGGGAGTAGCCGCCCCAAAACATTGGCGAGCCATAACAAGGGTTGCGCCACAGTCGCTTCCTCGCGCAAAACGCGAGCGAAGTTGGCGGCGCGTGGATTGCTGCTTCCTACGGTCGTCATATGGTCGCCCTTTGCTGATAAACCTTTTCGGAGGAAGTGGTGTGAACGCCAAGAGTCGTGCGGTACACCGCCAGCACGTTCCGACACATCTGAGCGGGTGAGAACTCGTGCCGGACGCGGGCGAGAGCGGCATCACCCATTCGTTCTCGCAATGCCCTGTCCTTGAGCAGAAGGGTGATCTTGCCAGCGAGTGACGTGATGTCGTGCGGCTCGACCAGGAAACCCGATTCATTGTCGGACACGACTTCGGGTACGCCGCCGCTTCGGTAGGCGACACTCGGCTTTCGCATCGCTGCCGCTTCCAGGAACACCATCCCCCACGGTTCTTCCCAGGTCGGCATCGCGTAAACATCGAACAGGGAGAACATACGAGGTGTATCGGAACGAAAGCCAGTGAAAATGACGTTCTGCCCCATGCCCAGCTCGGTGATCCGGGCTTCCAGTTCGCTACGGAAGGATTTCCCGCCGTGCGCCCGCTCGTCGTCCGCCCCGACGATCACAAGACGCACATCGGGAACCGTTTCGCGCACTTTCGCCATCGCCTCCACCAGATCTGCGTGCCCTTTCCACTTGAAAAGACGGGCGACGATGCCGACGACAGGGGCATCGGGTGCGATACCCAACTCGCGACGTACCTCCAAGCCGGATTGGTTCGGGTCCCAAACGTCGGGACGGGCGTCGAAACAGTTCGGCACCGCGAAAACGCGCTCGCGGGCGAACCCGGCACTCACGATGCTGCCCGCGGTGTATTCAGAAACCCCGATAATGGCGTCACAGTTGCGCAACGCCCATTTCGTCGCCTTGCTCTGCCAATCGCCGTAGTTGACATGCATGTGAACTACCGACTTCGCGCCGGTCAGTTTTCCCAGTATCGTGCCGTATAAAGCGTCGCGCGGTTTTTCCGTGCCGTGAAGGATCTGTATCTTGTTGCGACGGATATAGTTTGCGAGTCGGATGAGTGTCAAGGGAACCGTGTGTCCCTGGGAGATCGTCCGCCGGAGCTTCTCACGTGACGACATGCCGTCCACAGACGGACCGAAGCGGGTGGTCAGAACGCGACAATCCGGGATCGCTTGAAAACGTGGAAAGGCGTCCGAGTCGGGCACGTTCGAGGTATCGGGGTTTGCCGCAACGTGACAGGAAACCTCGCTACGGTCGAAGTGGCGCAAAAGCATGGCGTGTAGTGCCGAGTCCGCGCCAAGAAAGGTTTGCGACTGGAGAAAAAGAACGGGAATCGGTTTCATTAGTTTGATCCTCCCGAGAAAGTCTGGGGTTGGTCTCCGCCCTCGGGTGTTATATCGGACGGGGCTTTCGGTTTCAGTAGTCTCGCCGGGATGCCCCCGACAATGCTATCCGGGGCGACATTCCGGGTGACAACCGCTCCCGCGGCGACCGTCGCCCCGCGCCCGATGGTGACGCCCTTGAGCACCGTCACCCGTGCGCCCAGCCACACATCATCCTCGATGATCACCGGGAGCGAGACAGGCGGCTGCGTATGATCGCCGGGCGTGTGAAAATCGGTGTCCATTATCAACGAATAGTTGCCGACGGCGACGTTGCGCCCGATCCGCACACTCTTGGAAGCGCAAATCGAAACGCCGCTGTTGATGAATGTCCGGTCCCCGATCTCCAGAGTCGCGCCTTCCAGAACGGCAAGTTCCACCGGGACGTGCGTCGCATGTATGCGCATCCGTTCGCCAAGCCTCAGTTCACCCCGGTTTTTGATGAGAAGTTTGCCCTCGACGCACAGAAAACGCCCGACCTGTGTGCAACCCCGCGCCTGCCATGCGGAAACCGCCAGTTGCCAGGCTAATGCTACCGAACCGAACGGATCTCGAAGCAAACGCTTGAACCTGTCGTCGGAAACCCCGAAACGTGATGAAACCGCTTGTACACCCATGGGATTAAAAGGTCTTTCCTTTCAGCATCATTTCGCCCGAGACGTATAGACGGCGCGGCGCATCAACGGCGTGCGCACTGCTTTGCTTCAGTCCGTCGAGAAAGCCATGAATGTAAGTGCGATCCGTGATGCGGATCCTGCCGGAGATCAGGCGTGCCACGTTCCGCAACACATAGAATGCGATCCGCTTGCGAATCGTTGCCCGAGCCCACCGATCCCCGCACCGGGCATGCTTGCCGTAAAACGCCGCGTCGCCGCGCCCGTAGGCATAGGTCACCTGATTCCAATGATCGCGGGAGCGGAACGATTTGTGTATCGCGGTGAGCGTCGGTTCCGCGACGACCTTCAGTCCCGCCCGTTGCGCCCGGTAGGTGAAATCGAAATCCTCGCCGCCCCCGAACACCCCGCCCGCGCCGAGCACGGTATCGTACACGCCGATCTTTTCCGTGAGCGATTTGCGGAACGCCATGTTCGCGCCCATCCCGAAGATGTCCCCCTTCGCCAACTCGCGCCGGGCGTCGAAGTAAAGACATGGCACGACGATACCGTCGCGGTTCTTGTACTCTTCCGGGATCAAGACCTGCCCGTAAACCATGTATAAATCCGGGTCGACCGCGAACAAATTCGCGATGGTTTCCACCCACGCCTCGCCGACCATGCAATCGTCGTCGGTGAACGCGATGACTTTACCCCG
>JACMIS010000101.1 GCA_014381035.1 Armatimonadota bacterium | reverse complement strand
TCGAACCCGGCGGCAAGGTTCGGCAGTTTCGCCAAAAAGCGACGGCAATATTCGGCACGTTCTGCTTTCGCAGGTAGGCCGATATGGTATACACGGTCAAAGCGCGACGGTCGCTTGAGCAACGCTTCATCAATGCGCTTGGGGTGGTTCGACGAGGCGATGATCAAGATCCCGTCGTTATTTCGGAACCCGTCCAACTCGTTCAGGAAGTACGTGCGGTTGGCGTCGCTCACCAAGCCGTCCATATCCTCGAATGCGAGAATACAGGGCGCGGATTCACGGGCGTGCTTGAAAATCTGTTGCAACGAACCGTTGTGTCGCACGTCGCCGACATACAGGAACGGCACTTCCGGGTGTGCTGCCGCCGCTGCCTTACAGACCATCGTTTTTCCTGTCCCCGGCGGACCGATCAGCAAAATGCCGCGTCGCCACGGGAAGCCGATGGTGCGGAACGCCTCTTTAGAGGTGAAAAACTGGTCAATCGTGCGCCGGATGTCGTTTAACAGTTCCGGTGCGAGTACAATGTCGTCCCAGGAAACTTTACTCGCTTCCGAGTCAAGTTCCGGATCGTCTTTCCACGTCCCGAGGAAGCGACGGCAGCGGTGATGCACGGCGTGCATTTCTTTGTGCAGCCGTTCGATAAAGACACGGCAAGTATCACTGCTGTCTCCAAATACGACGAAATAGCCGCTATCCCCGAGAAAAGGAAGTGCAACGAGTTCTATCGTTTCGTCGGTTTCCGGTAGCGTGAGCTCCCACCAGCCGTAGACAGGACGTGGTTCGATAAAATCGGCGGTATCGTCGGTGTGCTCCAGCGGCGACTCGACGATGGCGCGAGCCGTGCAAACACGTGGCAATGTACGGCGCACATCCGAGCGATCCTGATAGAACGTGTGCGCGGCGACGCCGGGAGCGTTTTCACGCAACTGCTCAAACAAAGCGTGTATCGGGGTGCCGTCTTCGGAGGCGCAACGCAGTATCTGACTCATAGCGTTATGCCGCCAGTCACGTTGCTCGCTGACAGAGGTATTCGAGAACGAAAAGCCGTTGGTGCGTGGTTCGGTATTGAGTTGCATTATCATAGTATACGTTTTCCGGGGAAGCATTCGGTCCCGCGAGGAATCTCCTTTTTTACTACCTTCGGTATCGCCGAACCGGAAACCTATGCTAAAATCAAAACCCTTCTGTTGCCGCCACCAGTTTTTTTTCCTGCGCGGACTGCGCAGGACAAAAAGTAAAAATAGGATAGTCTAATACCAGAGGAGATGGCATTGGGTTGCGAATCTTAAAAAGGGAACGTACAATAGCGGCGTTCGGCGCAAAGACAATTTGCGGTGAATCCCTCTTGCCGGGGTGGTGGAATGGTATACACAGGGGACTTAAGCGGTTGCGGTTGCCTGAATTGTAAAGAAAAAGTAAACTTGCTTCGTGAATGCGAAAGCTGATTACTCTCAATTACAAAAAATAGTGTCTGAATGTTTTTCGGTCGCGGCGGTTTGTAGCAAACTTGGCTTGAAGCCAGCCGGGGGAAACTACAAAACGGTTCATCAGAAAATCATTGATTTCGGTATTGACACAAGTCATTTTACGGGACGTGGTTGGAGCAAAGGCAAAAAGTTTCCGGTATGCGGGCGAGGGGCAACCCTTGCATCAATACTGGTTTCTGATAGCCGTTATCAATCCCATAAACTAAAAGGGAGGCTGATACGGTCAGGTCTGGAAGAGAATCGTTGCGAAATCTGCGGTTTGAATTCATGGCTCGAAAAGCCTTTGCCGCTTGAACTCGACCATTTAAATGGAGTCAATTCCGATAACAGGCTGTGTAATCTGCGGATATTATGTCCGAATTGCCATAGCCAGACGGATACGTTTAGGGCACGTAATAATATGAGTGCCTCGCTCGAAAGAGCGAGAGTAGAATCTCCCTAACTCAGGGAAGCCTTAACAGACTTTATTAATGAGTGCTGATGGGAATCCTGAGCCAAGCCTTGTGGAAACATGAGGAAGGTGCAGAGACTATACAGGAGAAACCTACGTTCACTGGAAATGGTGAATACGGTTAAGAGATAGTCCAGACTGCAAACGGGCGACAACGGTTGCTCGGTAGTGAAAACTATAGCGGTAAGAAAATCCCCCGCTCGTGAGAGCTTGCGGGTTCGAGTCCCGCCCTCGGCATAATAGTGACACCGGACGGAATACTATTCGTCCGGTGTCCTGCATTTTCGCGGTAGAATAACCGCACGTATGGAAACTTCCTCCGATTCTTCCGGTCAGCGACTGCGGTGGTGGCAAGAAGACACCCCGAAACCTCAAAAATGGTACAGCGATCCTGCCCTTGATCCGGTGAAAATCGACCTGATACCCACCGTCAGTCAAACGCTCAGTTTCGAGGAAGAGTTGGAGGCGGAAGCACTGCGCCGAACCGCTCTGGAGCGCGATACTGTGGTAGTCGAAGGCAGTTACACGACCACCATATCAAAGGTGCGGCGCAGACTCGCCTGGATATTCATTCCCATCGCCTTGATGAACCTGACCATCGGTATACTCGGTCAGTCTTGGGTGAATGCCCTGATCCCTCTGATATTCGTCGCCGAATATTTCCTGATCACCGCGATCATGCGCAAGCAGTTCGCCACCCACAAACCACAGATAGCCCTATCCTCGCTCGGGCTTACCCTGGACTTGCCATACTATCGCTTCGGTCCCGTTTTCTGGGACGAGATCGCGTCCGTTCGCGTCGTGAACTGGTGGTTTGTTCGGTATGTGAGTGTGAAATTGAAAGATCCGAACACGCACAAGCGAGCACTGACCGTGAAACCCGGTGCGTTAGGATGGCTGACTCGTTTTGCTATGAGCAAGACGCATATCGAGATCATGGATCAGTGGTTTCCCGAATCCGCAGAGGAAATCGCGGCAAGGATCGCCACGTTTCGTCCAGTGTCGCCGGGTAGCGACAAGAAGTAAGGACCGTGCAAATCCAGTTCACCGAGCAGAGCCGACGGGCAATACGGTACGCGCAAATCGAGGCGTCGGAAAGCGGCTCGAATTGCGTGGAGCCGGAGCATCTGCTCTTAGCCATTCTGCGCGACGATCACTCCGAGGCGCGGGTCGAATTGCGGGAACAGGGATGTTCTCCAGGCGCGGTTTGCGAAGAAGTCGCCACTTTTTTAGACGCACAAGCAATGGATTGTGGTCGGGAGAAGGAAACCCCACCGGACAGGATTGCTTTATCGCTCCGTGGGAGGGCCATTCTAGAAACCGCTGCCGAGGTTGCTACGCGGTTTGGACGACGCTTCGTTGGTCCGGAACACATTTTGATGGCTCTCGTTCTCAAGCCGACACCGCTACTCGCGCTAATATGGGAACGAAACAACGTATCCGTGACTTTCCCATCCCCAGATCAATTCAACACACAACTAGGAAGTAATAGGCACGAACGAGACGAGATACTTTCGCTTTCCGCGGATATAGAACTGGCATGGGGACGGTATACCGATGCGGCGAAACTGGCGGTCGCGCACGCGCAGAGTGAAGCGATGCGCTCGGGGTTCAACGAAATCCCGCCCCTGTTCTTGCTTTCCGGTGTTTTGCAAGAAAGTGAGACCGTCGTGACCGACGCCCTGAAACGATGCGGCGTCGATCGGAACACCCTGCGCGAAGCACTGATAGATGTTCTCCCGACCGGCCCCGGCTTCGACTCCGCACAGGAGATGGTCTTCGATCCTGGCGCACGCACGGTTGTATTCGAAGCCCAACGAATCGCGGAAACACTCAGCGACCGTCATATTGGTACCGAGCATCTATTTCTGGGGCTACTCGCCGACCGAACGGGAACCGGCGACGTATTGCGTGTCAACCATCTGGCGACGGCAAATTTCCTCGAAG
>JACMIS010000753.1 GCA_014381035.1 Armatimonadota bacterium | reverse complement strand
CGATGATCTTGACCTGTGTGATGCGTGGCGCATCCCCGTACTCGATTCGCACGTCGCCAAAGATCCCGACGTTCTGTAGCCGACTTTGCCAGTCCCATCCGCCTTGCCACTGTCCCCTGCGATGCCAATGCCGCTTGGAAAGAAGTGAGAGCGAGGACGGACGGTATTCCTTCCCCGTTTTATCTGCGGCATCGAACACGCCGGATTCCAGAAGCACCGCGATATGATTGTCGCCCGAACGCAGTTTGCCCGTTATATCGAACCGTGCCGGACGATGGGCGTTCGCGTGCCGCCCGATTTCCTCACCATTGAGATATACGGCGGCAATCATCTCTATCTTATCGAAGATCAGCGTGGCGGATGTTTCAGGCGTCAGCGAATCCGGGGCGATAAAAGTGCGCCGATAGCACCACCATTGCTCTTCAACCCAACGCGCCTTGAAAGAGTTCATCCCCGTGCGCGGATCGTCCAGCAAGCCGTGCGATAGCAGTGTTTCGTGAACGCCCCTGGGAACGGTTGCTGTCAAACTCCAGCGTCCGGGAAGGGTAGGACCCGTCAGAAAATGTGGGAAGTCGTCGGACATCGCGAGGCTCCACTCGCCAGCGAGGGAAAAGGTTTCATACGTCATTGTAGTATAGCGTTACGCGACGAGCGCCGAAAACTCCTCCCATTTTGAATCACCAAAGTTTTTACATTTCAGCAACAAACCGTTCTCGCGTTCGATAAAAATTGCATCGGAGCAAGAAAATGTGGGTATGCTATGCCCGTCGCTACAGTCGAAGCACTGATCTCGCGACCATCTTAAACTAAGGAAAATGCAAGCATGACCCGTACTATTGTCACTCTCGCTGCCGCTCTCGCTGTTCTGACCATCGCCACTACAGCGCACGCCGACTTCGCCGTTATTCCCGCTACGTTCACCAACACCGAAGGATCAGAGGGCACGGTCACCATCACAAACTCCCAAGCCCGTACATACCAGTATTTGATCGAACATTCCCTTCTCGCTGCTGTCCCGGATAATTCGCTCATCAGCGGGATTTCATTCCGCCTCAACGGTGTAGAGACTGGCGAAAGTAAAACATTCGCAGATTATGAAATCTACTTTGGGGTAGCGGCTACCACAGACTTCACGATCAGTAGCACATTCGCGAATAATATCGTAGGTGGAAATGCCGGGCGGACACTGGTCCGAGACGGTGGACTTTCATTCGACTCGACTTACTTCCCGTCTGGCAACACGCCTAATGCCTTCGCCACGCCGTTTGCATTTAACACATCACCGTATCTATATGACAAAAATGCTGGCAACGGTTTGATCATTGAGATTCGGCATACGGGAGGTGGCGGAGTAAATCAATCTCTGGATTCGGAACCCGCCGGAAATATCGCAGGAGCATCAAACATCATCGCCACGAGTTTTGATGCTACCGAAGTTAATACGACGGGCAGTTTCATCATTCCGCAACTCCAGTTCACTGTGGTTCCTGAAGCGAATACAGGTCTTCTTGCAACGCTTATACTCCCTGCGGTGGGTTTCCTCGTCGCTCGCCGCCGCAAGGGCTGATTCGCGACGGTCTGTAGCAGAACGCCGCGCTCCATCCGAGCGCGGCGAATGTTTTGAAAGCTCAAGGCATACCAAAACATAAATGTCGGGAAGTGCTCCGCAGATCAGAAAGTGGTGAACGTAGTGATGATCATTCGCCTGCTTTCCGCTTCATTTTCCTCTACCGTGCGAGTGGATACCCAATAAGGTAGGTAATGGGGAGAACACCCTTTTTCGGTCGTTCCTCACCTATTTCCCAGTGATAATCATTCGCTGGTGGGGGAAGGTCACTGACCATAGATTGTAATTCATCGGGAGTATACGTACGCAGACACGAGACAATACCGTCGAACAGTACGAAGAGCGGGACGATGGGAATAAGATATGTCCAGAGAATCCGGGACAATCGGAACGGGCGAATGGATGGGGTCAGGAGTAGTACCAGGAGAGGGGTAAGCAACATGATCAGGACAGCGGGTAGCGACCGATGCGTTGCTTCGAAAATACCGATGCCCTGTTTCTTCCCGACGGTGTCACATAGAATGGAGTGTGCCTGACCTGGGGTGAAATGATGGAATGAGGAGAAAAGTGTCCGGAATCCCACCAATTCGTCGGGAACAGCCGTGGCATCAACGGGGTCTGGATGCATGCGTATCCGTTGCGCGGTCCCGGTCTGTAAATGTCGGAAGGCAGATTCGTTGGGGTACCGGTCAGTCAGTCGTACCGTGACCTGAGCTGGCAGTTCCGGTAAGAGGGTGGACCATGGTCCCCCGCCGCCGGAACAAAGGTCGACGATCTGGAGCGACTTATTTTCGTCCAGGGCGTTTTTCAGGCGGGGCAATATAGGGTTGTAGGCGCGACCGACGCGAATGGCAGCCTGTAAATAGTCGGTCATGGCATCCCGAATACCCTCCGGAAGCCACTCCTGATCTTCGAGTTCCATGAACTGGATTCGCTTCATGCATTATTCTCTTTCCCGCTCTCTTCTTAGTCTGCTCACTCGGAACGCTTAAAACCATAGTCGCGTAACACATCGCAAACCTGCAACCGGTACTCGCTGTAGAACCGGTCGCGTCCGGCGCTTTGCGCGTCTTTGTGGCGGGAATGCTCGCGCCAGGCGTTGACGGCTTCCTCGGATTCGAACTCAGCGAGTGTGACCCGCTCGCCATCGTTCGCGGTAAATGTCTTAAACGCAATAATGCCGGGTTGCGCTTTCGCGAGTGTGGCGATTTCGCCTGCCATCATGCCATATTCTTGCGCATGTTCAGGATCGATGCGGGAGCGGAAGACCACCAAAAATCGGTTCGGGGCAGGGACTGACTGTTCCGCCAAAGCATTTCGAAGGAGTTCTGCGTAGGGAATGCGTTCTTCAGGGCTTGTGAGACGTTTTTCTTCGTTGAGGTACAGATTATCGCAGTCGTAGCGCGGAAAAACATGCAGATGGTAATGCCAAACGTCTTGATTTCCTGCCGGTTCGTTATGCTGTCGCGTAGAAATGCCCGCGCAATTGTAGGCAGATTTCATGGCGAGGGCGATACGCTGGGAGGTCGCTTGCACCTCGGACAGGATGGCGGCAGGTAGCATGTAAAGGTTTTCGAAATGTTCGTTTGGTACCACGAGAACATGACCGGGGTTCCGCGACCACCACACCGGCGAAACAAATGCCGTCACTTTTCCGGTCTGCAAAACAATGTCTGTGGACGCGTTCAAGCTCCCCTGCGTCAATTCGCCACGGGTCAGGCGACAGAAGGGGCAGTCGTAGTTGTCCGGGGCGTGTACGGAAAGATTGTCCACCTATTTACCTTTGCGCGATCCTTTCGTAGAAACAGATAGGAAGGCAAGAAAAACGGTTAGAAGTAATCCGATGACGATAAACAGGGTATGACGAGTACGAACTATCGGAACAAAGCGGGCCCGTACGCCGTTGACCTCAATAAATCCGACCGGCTCGCCGTATACACCCCCACCTCCGCCACCCCCTTCGACGGGTAACGAAGATTTTTGCGAAGAGCCCCCTCCGCCAAAGCCAAACCCCAAGCCGTAGCGAATTCGTGCGACCGGGATGACTGTCACGGATTTCCGTTCGACGGGATCGCCAAAAATGACCTCGCTTCGCGCCGACAAACAGAGCCGTTCCATGAGACGGGTGAAAAGATCGCTCGCCCCGTATTTCTCTGCGATGTTGCGTTTAACTGCTTCCACTTCCATGAACACGAACCTTTCTCAGGATGTCCGCAGGGTCTGCACAGCAACCTCGGTTTCGATCTCCAGGCGGTTCCAGCGGTCGCCGATGGTTTCGGTCACGCTGGCGGGTTGGAATAATGTGTCCAACCCGCGTTCGGCGATCTCGACCGCGCGGCGTCCTGCCTCCGACTTTTTGACGGTTTCCATGTACTCTGCCTCGGGGTCGGAATCCGCGACAATCCCGCCTCCGGCTTGAACATGCGCGATGCCGTCTTTAATCAGCACCGTGCGGATCGTGATCGCGGCGTCCAGATTTCCGTTGAGTGAGAAATAGCCGATGGCACCGCCGTAGGTGCCGCGCCGCGTCGGCTCCAGTTCCTCGATGATCTGCATGGCACGGACTTTCGGCGCACCGCTTAATGTCCCGGCAGGGAAGGTAGCGCGAAGCACATCGAAAGGCGTTTTGTCGGAAAGTAGTCTACCGGAAACGTTAGAAACGATGTGCATGACATGACTGTATTTCTCGATCACCATCAACTCGTCTACGTGGACCGTACCATACTGGGACACCCGCCCGACATCGTTGCGCCCGAGATCTACGAGCATAATGTGCTCGGCACGTTCCTTTTCATCGGCTAACAATTCGTCGGACAGACGGGTATCCTCGGCGGGAGTCTTGCCGCGTGGTCGTGTCCCCGCGATGGGGCGGACGGTGACTTTGCCGTCCTCGACCGTGCAAAGAATTTCTGGTGATGCGCCGACCAGTGTCACCCCGGAATCCAGCGCGAGGT
>JACMIS010000752.1 GCA_014381035.1 Armatimonadota bacterium | reverse complement strand
GGAAGCCGCCCGCTTCCTCGCCCAACGCGCACTGACCGAAGGCGGACCGGACGACACCAAGCGGCTCGACTTCGTCGCGCGGCGTCTGCTCGCCCGCCCGCTGAAGCCGCAGGAGCGGATGATACTGGAACTGGGGCTGAGCGACCTGGAAGCGCACTACGGCGATCACCCCACCGACGCCCGCGCCCTCTTAGCAGTTGGTGAGGCGAAGGCGAACCCGGCAATCGCATCGGAAAAACTCGCGGCATGGACGATGCTGGTGAATCAGATGATGAATTTGGATGAGGTTTTGAATCAGTAGTCGGGGTCTTATCGCCGACATTGTCGCGTATCGCTCCTACTTGCGGGGAAGCAACAGAACAGGCAACGAATGAAAACGAACTCGCGCATCCGGCTGAACCTATCGGCAAAAACGGCGTATACGTTCTTCGGAGTTATCGTCGCGGGCATCGTCCTGGGGGGAGGCGTTTCCCTGCGTACGCGGGCGGCACTTTCTACTAGTGCTCCTGCCAGCACTCAGGTCGCTTCGTCGGCGCACCCCGCGACCCCATCGGTGTCGACCTGGAAAGCACCTTTGCCAAACGGACCGCGCCCGCAGGCTCCGATTTCGCTCGCATTCGAAACCTCGGACGGGAACGCGCTGTACACGCGTCGGGTCAACCAGATCACCAGTCGCGCCGTTCAGGGCGGACGGGAATGGCTCGGCACTCACCTGGGTGTAAAAGTTATCGATTCCCAAACGAATCGTGTCCGGCATTACACCCGCAGGGACGGTCTGCCCGGCGACTACGTTGAGGACATCGTCGTGGACGCGGGAGGTGTTTTCTGCGTTGTCCGCGTTGGCACCGGGGCGGGACGTATCGCGCTGTGTCTGCTTGACCCAGCGAACGGCAAGTGGAGAACACTACAGGAAGCCAGACCATTGCTCCTCTGGAACAACGGCAACGACGGCTGGCGGGAAGGCGGCAACTGGCAACGACTGCGAGGTCGTAGCCGACTGGCTCTGAATCCGCATGTGCTACTCTTCGCCCCGTCCACCGTTGGTCGTGAGAGCGATGCCGTGCTGTACGTGTTCGACCGCGCGGCGAAGACGGTGCGTCCTGTCACCTGGGACCCCAGCGTCCGCGCGGATAATCCGGTGCTGGGCGCGTCGTTCCTCGGTCTGAATGGCACGCACCTGTTTCTGGGCACCAACATCGGACTATTCACGATCCCTCTACCATCCGGGAAAGAGGATGCCGACACGGAAGCCGTCTGGCAGCGGTCTCTGGCGGATCGATTCGTGGACTGCGGTGTTTTATCCCCCGACGGAAAGACGCTCTGGCTCGCCGTGCATGACCGGATTCCGAAGAGTCCGCCGTCGCAAGGACAGTCAGACAGTGGCGACAACCCGAAGTGGAACCTGGTCGCGCTCGACACAAAGACGCGGCGTCTTACGACTGCCGCGCCCCTGAGCGGTACTGCCCAAACGTTCTCCGAAGCCATTACGCTGGACACTGCCGGGAACGTCTGGCTGATACCTCAGGCAGCAAGCGATTCGCGCCGCTTACCGTACCTTGGGAAGGATGCCGCCCCGGTTCTCGTTACCGACCGGTTCGACCGCTACACCCCCGCCACGAATCGTTGGACGCATCTGACATTCAGCGGCGACGATATGAGTGCGGAGGTCGCTCCATCGTCCCTTGCGCGTCAGGGATATACCCCATTCGCGCCACCTCCGGCTCCCGCTAGCAAGGATCGTATTCCTGATGCCGCCGTGATCGAACTCGCGCTCGACCGCGCGACCGATGACTCCGTCCTCACAGGAAATGGAATCGCGTATATCAACGATGATTCCTACTCGTCCCTGCGTCGCCCCGATGCCTGGGTCCGCTCCCGGTTCCCGCAATGGTACTGCCCCGCCGAGCGTGAACTGATTCATACCACGTATGGTCTCGCCCGCGACCCGGCGAAGCCCGGCTGGGTCTGGTCGCACGTCGGTCGCACGCTGGTGCACTGCCCCGAAGCAGGCTATAGCAGTCCCGCCGATGCCGTCCGGTATACGTTCGAGGGCGGCAGTTCGCTACTGGTACGCCCGCGTGTAGAAGCGATCCTTGCGCCCGGCGGCGATAGCAACCGGGTGATCGTTCACACCGCCTCTGGCGTGTTCGAACTCCGGGAGGACTCGTCGGACTGGAAGCCACTATACCGGCCGGATGATGACGGTATCTTTGATGCCCTGAATAATCCAATGGTGCGCGTCGGCACGGACGGTAGAACGATCCTTTTTCGCCCTTCGGGCAATAAACAGCCGCTCCAATATTTAGATCTGGGGGCGGGGCGTTTCACGGAGTCGATGATCCTCGCACCGCCGAATTCCACACTGATCGCGGGCGGTACGAAGGGGGCGTGGTTCCGAAACGGACAGCGCAAAATCGCCTACTTCGTACCGCTCGGCGCGGACGCTCACTCTGCCGGACCGGTAGAACCGGTTGACCCCGTCACCACGTTCCCGGCACAACTCGCCCCCCCTGCCGCGAATCGCTTTTTCATGATTACGGGGGCGACAGGTGACATTGTTTGGTTCACCGCCCATCTGCGCCGCCGCCCGACAGATCGCTCGCGCAACTCCGACACGCATACGCAAAGCGTGATCGGCTATGATCGTGCCCGGCATCGCTGGACCATGCCGCTCGAACTCGATCCCGCCTTTGGGTCGTCGTATGTCCCGTTTCTCGGGTCGGACGGCGCGGCTTATATACCCTACGACACTCTGTCAAGCGCGGTTTTCCGGTATGACGGCACCACAGACGGCTGGGGAAAGTTCGCCGCGCCGCTACCGAAGATGGCGGAACTGGGCGATAAACGCTCCCGTTCCGCACTGACCCTGATCGCCGCCGGTGGAAAGCAGGAGACCTGCCTGACGGACTGGAAGTATCTATATCGGTACGATAACGAACGCGAGAAGTGGTCGCACGAACCGTTGCCGCAGCCTCTCCAGGGGAACAACAATCCGTTCACGCTTCAGTGGCGCACCGCGACGACGAAAGGAAGTTACTGGATCGGCTCGGAGCAAGGTCTCTGGTGTTATGACCCCGCGAAGCGCACCTGGCAGGAACGCGAGCTATCCCAGGCTCTCGCCTCCGCTTCGGAAGCGGAGGCAGGGGGAGGCAAAGCGGGAAGTGGTGACAACACGACCGACGTTTTCCTGTATCCTCGCGCCGTCGACAGCCGCTCTGTGTGGGGGACGCTCGTTCCCCGGCGCGGCGAGCACGGCGCGATCTTCCGGTTCGACCGCGCCACGAAGTCGTTCATACTCTACAACCAGCGTAACGGTGTCCCGGTCAAAGAGTTCGGCAGCCTGATGAGTGATGGCGACGGTCTCTGGGTCTTCAACCAGAACGGTAGCTACCGACTGGACCCCCGGACCGGGAAAACAACAATGATGTTTCGGAGGCAGTATTCCGAGGATGCGCCTGCCGATGAAGAGGCACGGCAGGCGATCCCAGTCGGCTCCGTGATCGCGGTACAGGAGGACCCTGTGGACGCGAATGCGGCTTATGTTCTTTTGAACAGCGCGGGCGAGACCCTGTACCCCAATGACGCGCAACCCGCGATTCTCTACCGCGTAGACAGACGGAGCGGCAAACTGACTCCCTTACCGATCCCGCCCGCCGTGTTAACCGCATTGAAAGAGCGAAACACCGGGGAACCCTACTTCACGCGTGCGCCGTCTATCACCGGGAGCGGTGGACTCCTTGCCCAGCGCGGGAGTAACGGCACGGAACTGTGGGTAGGCACGACCGCTGGCGTGTTCCGCATTGATCCGGCGACAAACATCTGGCGACTTGCCGAACTGCCGCCCGGTGTACCCCGCTTCAACGGATGGCTGATCGGTCCCGCACCAGGCGGAGGCAGAATCTGGATACAAAGCTACAGCGGCGACATATTACAACTCCCAAAAAGCGCAGCAACAGCACCGCCCCAAACAACGATCCAACATAAGGTTGGTGCCGTCCGCCACCCACAGGGTAGCCGACAAAAAAACAATACTGGAATCCGTAATGAATAAAAGCGAACACAAACCACTACACCCCGACGTTGAGGAATGGGTACGTCTCGAAACCCGGCGGCAGTTTTTGCGGCGGGGCGGGAATGTGCTCGGCATGGCGGCGTTGAGCAGCCTCGGCTTGGGCGCGGATGCGCTGGCGGCGGCACGTCCCGCGGCGCTCCGGGCCGCAGCCTGTCGAGCACGGCATCGACCCAGCTCATCCGGCCCGCTCCCGCATCTCCCGCCATTG
>JACMIS010000751.1 GCA_014381035.1 Armatimonadota bacterium | reverse complement strand
GTTTCGGGTTCTCGCCCAGCAAGAACGGTTGGAAGATGCGTGGAAGGACGAATGGAAGAAAATGAAAGAAAAATGTGCCGACCACTTGCGACCGTTGATTGGGAGCACGACTCTGTTGCGCGGTAAATGATCGCGGTTTGAAACCCGCGGAGACCTCCCGCGAAGGGTTTTACCGTCCGGCGTTTAATCTATAGAGCAGGATGCGTATTGTGATTGCTCCGGATTCTTTCAAAGGAACGCTGACCGCGGTGCAGGCGTGCGACGCGATAGCCGAGGGGTGCCGTCGTGCCCTTCCCGACGCCGACTTGCGCCTGCTTCCGGTCGCGGACGGCGGCGAAGGCACGGCGAAGACGTTGGCGACCGCGACGGGCGGCACGGTTCATCCGGTAACGGTTACGGGGCCGCTGAGAACACCCGTCGAAGCGTCGTATGCGGTGCTCGGGGATGGCGGTACGGCGGTGGTTGAAATGGCGGAGGCGGCGGGGCTGTTGCGATTGCCGCCCGGTGCGCCCAGGGAACCGCTTCGTGCCACGACGTATGGCGTCGGCGAACTGATCCGTGCGGCGGCGGCGCATCCCGGCGTGACCAAACTTGTCGTTGCCCTGGGCGGTTCCGCGACCACCGACGGCGGGGCAGGGATGCTGGAAGCCCTCGGCGTCGCGTTCTGCGACCCGGCGGGCAGCCTCATGCACCCCGGCGACACGACGTTCATCGAGGAGTACCCCGATCTATGGGGAGTCGGCTCTTTGTATAATGTCACCCAGGTTGATTTCGACGATGCCGAACGGTTCCCGAATACTGCTGTCGAGATCGCCTGCGATGTAACGAACCCGTTACTCGGACATAACGGCGCGGCGCACGTCTTCGGACCGCAGAAAGGGGCGTCCGCCGAGCAGGTTACGTTTCTTGACGGGGCGTTGCGGGAATACGCCGACGCGATGGCGAAAGCGACGGGGCGGGATGTGCGCGACGTTCCCGGCGCGGGGGCGGCGGGCGGGACGGCGGCGGGGCTGTTGTGGCTGTTTCCGCAGGCGACGCTGCGTCCGGGTATCGAGATCGTGTTGGACGCCGTCGGATTCGACGGCGTTGTGCGAAATGCGGACATTCTGTTCACCGGCGAAGGGCGATTCGACAGCCAGACGGCGGGGGGCAAGGCGATATTCGGCATCGCCCGACGCGCCAGACAGATAAACCCGGCGGTCCACGTTCATGTGCTGGCGGGAATGGTCGCGCCGGAGGTGACGCCCGAGTTTCTGCACCGGTTGGGAATAGACGGCGCGACGCCGATGGTTTCGGAAACCACCACACAGGAAGAAGCGTTGCGAAACGCGTTTGCGACGCTGGCGCGGATCGCCGAACACGCGACAAAGAAAGTCAATGATGCATTTAAATTACGACAAGCCCGCGAAGCAGTGGGTTGAGGCACTGCCGCTCGGCAACGGGCGGCTCGGCGCGATGGTGTTCGGTGGAGTGGCGACGGAGCGGATTGCGCTCAATGAGGATACGCTCTGGTCCGGTCCCCCGAGTGATTGGAACAACCCGTCCGCGTTGCAAGCACTCCCCGAAGCACGCCGCGCCGCGCTGGAAGGGCGTTACGAAGACGCGGGAGAGTTGTGCAAGCAGATGCAGGGACCCTACGGCGAAGCGTATATGCCGCTGGGCGACCTGTTGCTGGACTTCGCCCAGCCGGACGGCGAGACGGTCGCCTACCAACGCGAGTTGGACATAAATAGCGCGTCCACGTTGCAATTCTTTCAGCACGCCGGAATCGGTTTTGATCGCGAAGCGTTTGTCAGCGCGGCGGACCAGATATTCGTTCTGCGCCTGACCGCGCATGCTCCCGGCAGTGTCTCGTTCACGGCGCGGCTGGAATCGAAGTTACAACACACGGTCCATGCGGAAGGCGAGGGAACGCTCCTGACCATGACCGGCAAGGCTCCCACACGCTCCGTCCCGAATTATGTCCGTTCGGAAGACCCGGTCATCTACCGCGAGGAAGGGATCACGTTCGCCGCGATCCTTGCCGTGCAAGCGGACGGCGGGACCGTGCAGCGAACGGCGGAAGGCGACCGCTTGCAGGTTTCCGGGGCGGATAGCGTCACGCTGTTCGTGTCTGCGGCGACCAGTTTCGCCGGTACCGATTCGCCGCAAGGGCAGGACCCCGTCGCCGTCGCGCAAAAGTACCTCGCCGACGCGTCGCGCCACTCCTACCGCGAACTGCACGACCGGCATGTGGCGGATCATCAAGCCTTGTTCCGTCGGGTGACGCTCGACCTGGGGCAGAAAGACGATGTGGCGGATCTTCCGACCGACAGCCGTATCCGCCGTTTTCACGACTCGGACGATCCGGCACTGGCGACCCTCCTTTTTCAATATGGACGGTATCTTCTCATCACCAGTTCGCGCCCGGGAACCCAGCCCGCGAACTTGCAGGGGATCTGGAATCAGGAGTTGCGCCCGCCGTGGAGCAGCAACTACACGCTCAATATCAACGCCGAGATGAACTACTGGCTTGCCGAAACCGCGAACCTGTCCGAATGCCATGAACCGTTGCTTCAGTTCATCCGCGGTCTGGCGGCGAACGGCGAAGAAACCGCCCGCGTCAATTACGGCTGCAACGGCTGGACGGCGCACCATAACTCCGATATATGGCGTCGCTCGGCACCGGTCGGCGGCAACCCGTGCTGGGCAAACTGGCCCATGGGCGGGGCATGGCTGTGTCAACATCTCTGGGAGCACTATGCGTTCACCGGCGACAGAGCCTTTCTGGAGTCGGCATGGCACGTCATGCGCGGTGCCGCCGAGTTTTGTCTGGACTGGCTGGTCGAGGATGGCGAGGGCAATCTCGTCACCGCGCCGTCCACGTCGCCGGAACATAATTTCGTCGCGCCCGATGGGCAACGCTCCGGTGTGAGCGTCGCGACAACGATGGATATGGCGATCATGCGCGACCTGTTTGCCAACTGCGTCGCCGCGTCGGAAGTACTCGGTATCGCGCCGGATATCGCCGAACGACTCGCGCAGACGCGGGCGCGGTTGTTTCCGATGCAGATCGGGTCACGCGGGCAACTTCTGGAGTTTTACCGGGAGTTCGCCGATGAGGATGAGCATCACCGCCACGTATCGCACCTGTACGGGATGTATCCGGGGTGCGAAATCACGCCCGAAGGTTCGCCCGAACTCGCTGCCGCCGTGCGACGGTCGCTGGAGATTCGCGGCGACGCCGGGACGGGCTGGTCGCTCGGCTGGAAGATCAACCTGTGGGCGCGTCTCGGCGACGGCGACCACGCGTATCGGTTGGTACGGGCGTTACTGACACTTGTAGACACCAGTGACACAAACTACAAAGGCGGGGGCGGGGTGTACGCCAACCTGTTCGACGCGCACCCGCCGTTCCAGATTGACGGCAATTTCGCGTTCACGTCCGGGGTGATCGAGATGCTCCTGCAAAGTCATACGGGAGAGTTACATCTGCTCCCGGCACTGCCCGCCGTCTGGCACACGGGTTCGGTGCGCGGTTTGCGGGCGCGGGGCGGATTCGAAGTCGGTATCACGTGGCGCGACGGGAAGTTGACCGAAGTGACCGTCCATTCGATAACTGGCTCACCCTGCACCGTGCGATACGGCGGGCACCGGGTTCCGCTGTCGTTGGAAAAAGGACAGACCATCGTCCTGAACGGGGCATTACAGCCGTGAGTAGCCCGGAATCGCCGGTCGGCGTTGCGCTGTACGGCAGTAACGGGCACCAGATACACAACCGCCTGATCGCGCATCCCGGTGCCCGGTTGGTCGGTGTTGCCGGGATCGCCCCGGAAACTCTGCCGCCCGCGTTGCGCGATCAGGCGGACATAGCGTATTACGCGACACTGGGAGAACTGCTTGCCGATGCGCGGGTGGACCTGGTTTCGCTATGCTCCCCGCGCCGGAGTGAGCAGGCCCGGCACGCCTGCGACTGCCTTCGTGCGGGTAAGCACGTTTACGCTGAGAAGCCGTGCGCGCTGACCGAGGGAGACCTCGACCGGATCATCGCCACCGCGCACGACACCGGACGCTGTTTTCACGAAATGGCGGACACGGCGTTCGAGCAACCCTATGTCGCGATGACGGAAGTGGTCGCAAGCGGCGTTCTCGGGCAGGTCGTGCAGGTGTTCGCGCAAAAATCCTACCCGTACCACGACCGCCGCCCGCAGGATGAGGATACGGACGGCGGCTTGACGGCGCAGGTCGGCGTTCACGCGTTGCGAATGATTGCGCATGTCGCCGGGCAACGGATCACGGAAATAAAGGCGTTCGAGACTCGGTCGGGCAACCCGGTTTCTGGCGGTGACCTGCGCATGGCGACTTCGCTGATGATGCGTTTGGAAGGGGGCGGGGTCGCCTCCGTCGTTCTCAATTACTTGAACCAGAGTGGGACGGGGCAATGGGGGAACGAGCACCTGCGTATTTTCGGCACGGACGGTTTCGTGGAAGCCACGGACGGCGGCAGGAAAACCCGACTCGTGATCGGCGATACGGATCACGGTCCACTGGACACCTCGGCACCGGTAGTCCCTTATTTCGACCGGTACGTCGCGCTCCTGCAAACCGGCACTCCTATGCCGCTGTCCATGGAAGACGAACTGCACCCGACGCGGATGACGATCCGCGCCCGCGCGAACGCCCTGTAATAATCCTCTTATAATCCTCGAACCTAAACCCCCGAAACAGAGGCATCACTTCAGTCCGGTCATGGCGATACCCTTCACGAAGTACCGTTGCGCGAAAAAGAACAACACAATCGTCGGCAGGATATGGATGAGCGACGCCGCCATCAGCAGTTCGAGTTGCGAGCCGAACATATCCTGGAACAGCCGCAGCCCGATGGAGACTGTGTATTTTTCCATGGAGTTCAAGTAGATCAGCGGTCCCATGAAATCGTCCCAATGCCCCAGGAACGAGAACAGCCCGACTGTTATCAGCGCGGGGCGAGACAGCGGAAGAAGGATCTTCCACCAGATCGTCAGCGGCGACGCGCCGTCCATCATCGCCGCTTCGTCGAGTTCGCGCGGGACCGTCAGGAAGAACTGGCGCAGGAGAAAAATCGTGAACGCCCCGCCGCCGAAGAACGACGGCAGGATCAGCGGCGCGAACGTGTCGATCAGCCCCATTTTGCGCCACATCAGAAAGACCGGGATCATCGTCACCTGCGATGGGAGCATCATCGTGGACAGCAGGACGTAGAACAGCGCGTTCTTGCCGCGAAACTTGAACCGGGCGAACCCGTAGGCGACCAGCGACGCCGAGAACACCTGCCCGATGCAGGACAGGACCGTGATGATCACCGTGTTCGTCACGAAGGTGAAAAACGGCAGTTCGGTCCACGCGCGGCGGAAGTTATCCCATTGTGGCGGGTTCGGTATCCACTGCGGCGGCACCGCGAACGCCTGCTCGTTGGTCTTCAGCGCGGTGGAAGCCGTCCATAGGAGCGGTATCGAGAACAGCAGTGCGCCAAAGCAGAGCAACACGAAGATGCCGACGCGGCGCAGATTCTCGCTGTTTTTTTCCTCGGTCGTGGTAGTCGCTCTTTTCGCCCGGTTCATAAGCCGTCGTCCTGTCCGCGCTCGCCGCCCTCGTAATGCACCCATTTGGACGCGTTCTTGAACTGGATGATGGTAAACACCAGCAGAATCGCGAACAGAATCCATGCCATCGCCGACGCCTTGCCGAGTTTAAAGAATCGGAACGCATTGTTGTACAGATACAGCACATACATCAGCGTCGCGTTGTTCGGACCGCCGCCAGTCAGAACATACGCGGACGTAAACACCTGAAACGAGCCGATGATGCCGAGCACCATGTTGAACAGAATCGTCGGCGAGAGCATAGGCAGGGTGATGTGCCAGAAGACTTTGAAGCCGCGTGCGCCGTCTAACTCCGCCGCCTCGTACAACTCCTGGGAGATACCTTGCAGCCCGGCGAGGAAGATGATCATGCGCCCGCCGCCGATGCCCCACAGACTCATGATGATCAGCGACGACAGCGCAGTCTGCGGGTCCTGCAACCACGCGGGACCTTTGACGCCGAACAGGGACAGCACGTAGTTGAGCATCCCGGCGTCGGGGTGGAAGACCCACGCCCAGACCAGCGCGGACGCCACCGCCGGTACCAGCGACGGCAGGTAGAACAGCGTCCGAAACACGTGAATCCCGCGGACTTTCTGGTTTAGCAGGAGCGCGATCAGGAGTGACCCGGTCAGACCGAGCGGCACCGAGAACAGCGTATAGATCGCCGTATTGCCGAGCGATTTCCAGAAAAGCGGGTCTTTGGTAAGTAATACCTCGTAATTTTTCGTGCCGACCCAGTGCATTTCGTGCAGGTCGTACTTGCAGAACGAGATATACAGCGACACCAGCATCGGTCCCGCCGTGAAGATCAGGAAGCCGAGTAGCCAGGGCGAAATACAGAGCAATCCCCAGAACGCCGGGCGCGATGTGAGAGGGATCTTGCTTTTGCGCGGCGGGGCGAGTGCGAC
>JACMIS010000750.1 GCA_014381035.1 Armatimonadota bacterium | reverse complement strand
GGATATCGACATGGACTTCGAGGACACGAAACGCGCCGACGTGATCGAGCACGTCACCAAAAAGTACGGACGGGACAACGT
Organism: Armatimonadota bacterium; assembly: GCA_014381035.1. The sequence continues at coordinate 4,391 of JACMIS010000750.1, read as the reverse complement.
CGCCTACATCACGACATTCGGAACGATGGGCGCGAAAGCCGCCATCCGCGACTCGGGACGCGCCCTTGGGATGCCGCTCCCCGACGTAGACCGCATCGCGCGTATGATCCCGTCGCTCCCGCTCGGCGTTTCCATCGACAAGGCGATGAACGGCTGGCCCGAAAAAGACGTACCTGCAAACCCCGAGTTCCAGGGCGACTACCAAAATAATCCGCAAACGAAAAAACTGATCGACACCGCGAAGCGTCTCGAAGGCATGAGCCGTAACGCCTCGGTGCATGCCGCCGGGATCATGGTCGCCGACCGCCCGCTGGTCGAATACACCCCACTCGAACTGCGCAACGGGCTGATCGTGACGCAGTTCCCGCACAGTTCGCTGGAGTCCATCGGGCTACTCAAACTCGACTTCCTCGGTCTGAGCAACCTGACTATTCTCGCCAACTCCGTGAAGCTGATCAAGGAAAAACGCGGGGTAGAGATCGACGTTTGGGACATCCCGCTCGATTACAGCCACCCGGACGCCAAACGCGCCTATGATATGCTCGGGCGCGGCGAAACGACCGGTGTCTTCCAGTTGGAGTCGGCGGGGATGCGGAAATACGTCGTGGACCTGAAACCGAACTCGGTCAAAGAGCTTGCCGCTATGGTGGCACTGTATCGCCCCGGACCGCTCGCGCACATCCCGCGCTTCATCAACTGCAAGTTCGACCCGGAGAAGATCAAGTACGCGCACCCTTTGTTGGAGCCGATCCTGAAGGAAACCTACGGCGTGATCGTGTACCAGGATCAGGTTCTAAAAATCGTCCAGGCTATCGGCGGGTTCTCGCTGGGACAAGCCGACATCCTGCGCCGCGCGATGGGAAAAAAACAGGCGAAGTACATGGAGGAGCAAAAAGTAGCCTACATGAAGGGCGCGGCGGAGCGCGGTGTTAAAGAGAAAGTCGCGGAGCAGATTTTCGGCGAAATCGAGCCGTTCGCCGGGTACGCCTTCAACGGGGCGCACGCCGCTTGTTACGCGATGGTGGCGTATCAGACCGCTTACCTGAAGGCGAACTACCCCGCCGAATATCTTGCCGCACTGATGGGTGCTTATATAGACAACACAGAAAAAGTCGTGAATACGATTGAGGAGTGCGAGCGGATGGGCGTGACGGTGCGCCCACCGTGCGTGAACGAGTCGGTCGCGGACTTTACCGTGAACGGCGAAACGGTGATCCAGTTCGGACTGATGGCGATCAAGAACGTCGGCAAAGCACCGATTGATGCGATCCTGTCCGCCCGCGAGAAGGGTGGCAAATTCACGTCGCTGGAGGATTTCTGTAATCGCGTTTTCGCCGAAGGGTTGACCAGCAAATCGGTGATCGAGATGTTGATCAAAGCCGGGACGTTCGCGGGCATCAGCGAGAACCGTCGTGCGCTTCTGGAAATACTCGACGACTGCACGGCGGCGGCGGCACGCGGCGCGAAGGACGCCAAAGCCGGGCTGATCTCGCTCTGGGGCGACGAGCCGTCGGATGATAACGCGGCGGTGCGCGGTGTGTCGGTCAGCGAGGTGAATGTCACCGATTTTTCGCGCGGCGAGCGGTTGGGGTTTGAGAAAGAGTTGCTCGGGATCTATCTCACCGAACACCCTATCAAACCGTTCGAGGTGGAACTCAAGCGCAAGTTCAAAACGATGCGCATTGACGAGTTGAAGGAAACGCAACCGAATCAGGAAGTGGTTGTCGGTGGCATGATCACGGCGGTGCGCACGGTGTACACGAAAGAAGGGAAGCAAATGCTGATCGTGACGCTCGAAGACACCACAGGCAACATTGGCGTGACGTGTTTCACCAAGACGGCTGCGGAGTTTGGAAGGCTCGTCATTCAGAACGCGGTGGTTGCAGTGCGCGGACGGGCGCAACACCGCGAGCGATTCAACAAGAACGCCGGGAACGAAACCGAGGAAGCGTCCGTGGATCGCAACGTGCAGGTCGAAGTTATCGCGGGGCGTATTGACCAGGTCGTACCCGACGCGATGGCGGCGGACGCACGGGTGCGCGAGGTATATGTGCGGATAGATTCGTCATCGAAAACGATCCTGCGGATGGTCGCCGAGGAATTTAGCAAACAGGAAGGCGGTTCGCCCCTGTTCCTGAGGGTAGAAACCCCCTCGGGTGAGCATACGGTGAAAACAAAACTGATGGTGTCCCCCGACGAAGCGTTCCTCGAACAGGTACGTAAGATGCTCGGCGGCGGTCCGCGGCGGGCGTGGATCGAATAGGAGTCGGTCGGATAGAACGGGCGGCGGTACGGGCGTGAAACCCGTCATAGTTCGCTGTGGAAGTGCCACGCGCGGTGCTATAAGTATTCTGTGTGGGGAAATTATACCGGCCTGTGTCCCCGCCCGGCGGTATTCGCCCCCGCCGGAGGAGCGACGGCACCGGCTTCCCCAACGCAGTCCTCCGTGCCGCCGCCACGAAGAAACGACAGTCGGCGAACCAGATTGGGACAATGCATCGCTGAAATGCCAGAGGCGCAAATCGTCAACCGGAACGCCGCCGACGCCGCCGACCACCCCAACAAAAGCGTCTGCGGCGTCGTGACAACCGGCATCCTCTGGCAATTCCTCAAGCGCAACGGGCAAACACGGACTATCCAACCGACCGAGCACACCCTGGCCGATCTACTGACCGTGCTCGCGATGCTACGGCAAATCGTGACGGGCGAGGTTTCGGCGCGGGCGGGCGGGTGTTCGGCGGGCTACGCGTACGACAGGTCCGGCAACCTGACCGGCTTCTAAAGGGCGGAGCCGCAACCGCGACGCGCAGAACCGGCTCGCTACCCAGCGGCAGGGCGCGGTTGTAGAAAGTCGCCCCAATCGTTTGCCGACGACTGTGGAAAATACCATTGTTGTAACGAGCATAAATTCGGAAAAACAGTGCGCGATAAAAGGTAAACTTCTGGCGTGTTGCGTGTGGGCTTCGCTAGAATCACCCAAAGGAAAGGTTCATGATTATGTTTCTCGGTCGTTTCAAATGCGTCGTAACTGTTTCTGTCTTCCTGTCACTTCTCGGTTTGGTAACAGGATGTGGGGGCGGGGATTCGCCCTCGTCGTCCCCTACCCCGTCCCCGCAAAGCGCGGCGGGAACCGTACAAGCGTTCGGCGACATCACAACCCGCGTCGTGGGCACCGCGCAACAACCCGTTGTCTCCGCCGCGCCCGGTGCTACCGTGATCGGGATCGCCGGAGCCACCATCAGCGACATCAGTCAGGCGTTCGTTCCATCGCTCGCCAGGAGCCGGATAGTCTTCTACAGCTACCGCAACCGCAACGCCCAGATCTATTCGATGAACGCGGACGGTTCCGACCAGACCCGGCTCACAAACAACACAGCAAGCGAGATATTTCCCGCCTACTCGCCCGACGGAACCAAGATCGCATTCGCCACCAACCGGGACGGCAACGTCGAGATTTACTCCATGAACGCAGACGGTTCCAACCAGGTTCGCCTCACGAACGCGGTCGGTTCGGACGCCTATGCCAGCTATTCGCCCGATGGCGCGAAGATAGTGTTTGCCAGTGGCCGCGAAGGAAACTTACGAATCTATACCATGAACGCGGACGGCACCAGCCAGACGAGACTCACAAACAACGTCAACACCTTCGACTATTTTCCTTCTTTCTCCCCCGACGGCACCAAGATCGCGTTCGCCGGTGTTTTGGGTCCGGATACCGACGTTTTTGTCATGAACGCCGACGGGACGAATCCGACTAAGCTCACCAGCGGTGGTAACAATGTCGCTCCCTCTTTCTCCCCGGACGGCACCAAAATCGTGTTCTCGAAAAACGACGGCATCTACACCATGAACTCCGACGGCTCCGGGCAAACGAGGCTCGCGAACACCGGAGCGCCAGACATTTACCCCGCCTACTCCCCCGACGGTAGCAAGATCACGTTCATGAGTAGCCGCAACGGCGACTTCGAGATATACACCATGAACGCGGACGGCTCCAATCCGACAAGGCTCACCATTAACCAGACAACTGGGTTCAGCCCGGCAGGGAATTTCGGCAAGAACGGGAGCGTCTGGGCTTACACAAGCGTGTCGCCGAAACTGGTCGGCGCGGGCGGGGTGTTCGGGTCGGAGAAGGCGGGCTTCTTGCTCGGGCAGAAGGGCACGGCGACCACCAGCCTGGTGACATTCGACACCGCCACGCCAGCCTCTCGGTCCGGTGCACGCGTCGCCGCGCAGACCGCGACCGACACGAACGCTTCCAACCTCGTCTTCACTGTCACAGCACCCGATAGCCTCGCCGCACTCAACTTCTACAACGGGTTCGATGCCGCGCCAGCCAGCACCACCACGCTGACGAACGTCCCCCTCCCGGCGGGCACCACCGGCACCAT
>JACMIS010000749.1 GCA_014381035.1 Armatimonadota bacterium | reverse complement strand
TCTCGACGCCGTAAGCCGTCCCGCCGCCGAGCGCAGTATCGCCCCCGCCGCTGAAACTGAAGTACCGCCCCGACAGCTTTTCGCCGGGTTTGGCACCGGGGAACGGACCGAGCCATTCCGCCTTTTCCCAGCCGCGTTTCTCGCTGAGTATCTGGATCACCCCGCCCTGCTTGCGCCACTTGCCCCAGGCATTCGGGCGTTCGCGGCGGGCGGCGGCAACATCGAAGTCGGCGAGGGGAACGTCGTAGTCCTCGTAAAACGTGCCGTCTTTGAACACGACGGTAGGCAGGTTATTCAGTGTCAACATCCCGCCGTACCCCATCTGGGATGCTATGCGCGTATAGATTCCGACAATCGCCGATGTACTGACACCTGCGCCGACTCGCGTGTACGCCGCACTCCCCTTCGGTCTCCTCGGGTTGGCAGGCGTTTTCTTCTCGGGGTTCTTCGCCACCTTCGTCTCGGCTCCCCTGCCGCCCCGCGCCAGTGCTACGATGCCGCGTATCGCGCCGGGCAGATATTGCTTGTATACCGCTTCCTCGGGGGAGGAGATTATTCGCACGAACACGGTTTGTCCATCGGAACGGCGTGCGGCGAACCCTGTCAGCAGGCGCGATTCACCAGACGCGAGTCGGACCGTCCGTACCAGCGAAAACAACTCTCCCTGCGGTACGTCGAGCGGCACCGCCCGCCCGGCGTCGGTCGTAGTCCCGAGACGCTTTACTTCCTGCCCGACGCGCGATTCCAGCCAACCCGCCGGGCTTTCGCCACCCAACCGGGTCGGCGCTTCGACCGTCAGCTCGAACAACGCCCCCGCCGGCAGATCACGCGGGGTCAAACGGACACTGCTACCGACCTGCTCCGTTTTCCAACCCGGCAGAGACGATACATCTTGCGCGGCGCAGGGGGCACAGACGAACCCCGACGAAAATGTCGCCGTTATGCCGATGCTAACGATGTTCTTCAACGGAATGATTTCCCTTCATGGATGTTCGAACGGGGCAGCAACAAATCTACCCATCTAAATCACGTGCCGTCAGTCTTTCTTCGTATAGGGGGTGCCGTCCAGATACATCCCGTCTTTCTTATCCTTGCTATCCATGAACATAAAGGCGCGGCGTTGCACGCGCCCGTCATTGAATTTCATCGTCAGTATATAATCACTGATGGTGTATGTCCCCTGTTTACCGCTCCGACTACTCACCGTCGTTCGAACATCCGAGGTCGGTTCGGCGCTTGAAAATCCCACACTTTGGTCCGTGGTGAACCTGCCGTCGGGCGCGAAGAATATGTCGCTGGAAACGCCGTACGCAGTCCCGCCACCGAGTGCCGTGTTGCCGCCACCGGTGAAACTCGAGAAACGCCCTGACAGCTTCTCACCCGGCTTCCCGCCGGGGAGCGGTCCCAGCCACTCCACCGTCTCCCACACGCCTTTGCTGTCCTGTGCCTGCATTGCGCCGCCCTGTCGGCGCCATTTGCCCCAGGCATTCGGGCGGGCGCGGCGCGCGGCGGAAACATCGAAGTCAGCGAGGGGAACGTCGTAGTCCTCGTAAAAACTCCCGTCCTTGAACACGACCGTCGGCACGTAGTTCATGAGGACCATGCCGCCGAACCCCATCTGCGCCGCCAAACG
>JACMIS010000748.1 GCA_014381035.1 Armatimonadota bacterium | reverse complement strand
TTTTTTGTCGGCGGAGCGGCGTCTGCATCCTGGATGGTCAGCAAGCCGGACATTAAAGCGGCAGTGATCGTTAACGCGGTGACAACCGCTTTGATTTCTTTGTTTCGTTGTGTGGTCATTTTGTGCTTCCTATTTCCCTGTCAATGAGACACCGCGCCCGGAGCCCTGCTTCCTGGTGCCTTCAACGTGTATCTATTTCTACTATTCTGTTTGACTCTTGTAGAAGGGATACCCATTAATATGTACAATGCAACGTGGCAAGCCGTTCCATTAGTAGAAATAATGACTTCAAAGTCCTGTTTAGAGTGGTGGTTGTTCGGAGCCTAATTTTATTGTATAATATACACTAACATAGGTCGCGGCGTATGTATCAGACACGGTTAGAGAGTAGTTTTCGGTGACGGAGTGGTAAGACCGTCCTATTTTCAGGCAGGCATCAAGATAGGAAATAATTTTATGCAGATTTTAACCGCACCCGACGAAAAAAAGTTCGACCTGCCCTCTTTGTTTCTCGCAGGAGGCATATCGAACTGCGGCGACTGGCAAAGCGAAATGATCGCCCTGCTCGCGATTCCCGATCTGGTCTTGCTGAACCCCCGTCGTGACCGGTTCGATATGAGCGACCCGACCGTCAGCGAGGCACAAATCGCCTGGGAGTACCGCTACCTGCGTCAGGCAACCGCTGTGCTGTTCTGGTTCCCGCCGGAAACTCTCTGCCCGATCACGCTATTCGAACTCGGTGGTGCGCTGGAGCGAAGTGCCCCGGTTTTCGTCGGCTGTCACACGGATTATGCACGGCAGAGCGACGTTCGGGTTCAGATCAGCCTTGCCCGTCCCGAGATCCGCGTTGTTTCTGTTTTGGCGGATCTCGCGAAGCAAATACAGGAATGGGGCACATCAAAGAAAGCCGGCCGTGAACCGCTCACGGCAAGATCGCCCCTTTAAAAACAAAGCGAGGTATCATCGCGGCTTGGGCGCGATCTTCACAAGGGTTATCCGGCCCGTCACCGAGATACGGAGCGTTTTTCCGTCGAACTTCGCTTGCCGCTCCTTTACTGTCCCGTCATCGCCCCACTCGAAAATACGGGCGGCGGGATAAACGTTGGCATTTATCGAAATGGTCGTCGGCATAGGCGGGTGGGTAAGTTGACGGCGCGGCTGTGTGCTGCCATCCTCGGCGGATATTTCGTGCCACAGTGCCAGATAAAATGCCCCGTCGGTCTTGCGTTGCAACAGCACCGAATGAACATACTGGGGGCGGTCATAACCCGGCGGCGGCGTCACCTTCAACGAATAGTCCAGCGTACCGGGCGTCCACGGTTTTCTCCCCTGCGGATCGGCAAGCACACGGATCAGATTTTTTACCGCCACGAACGCCGGTTTTTCCGTCAGGTCGTTGCGCAATAGACCGAAACGATCCTCGCGGTTACCGGAGTTCGTGCCCTCGTCCACGAATTCGTAGGAATAAGAACGCTTGATTCCTTTGCGGAAATACTCCAGAAACATCCGGGGTATATACTTGCCGTGCGCCTGTTCGGAGGTGCCGTTCGTATCGGTCGCCGCCCCGCACTCCGTTGTCGCCATCGGCTTGTTCCCGTAGGGCGGCTGATACGTGGTGAAGGCATAGGGGAACTCGTCTATGTTTTGCGAAGGATTCGTCCCGTGCCAGACATACTTTTCGATCCCCGCGTAGGCGAACGGGAACGAAAACGGGTTGCCCCCCATGTACGGATGGAAGTTGCCCCAGTCTACGAAGTCGGTCAGTTCTCCGGCGGGTATCGGGTTCTTACCCGGCTCATAGGTACGCCCCAGCGCGATCCCCAGCACCGTGATCTTTGCGGTCTCCGGCTTGGCGCGAAAGGCGCGGTACAGGTCTTTGTGATACAGCACCGCCGCCTGCACCGCCTCTTCGGGACTGTTACCACCGTTTTTCCCACCGTACTGTTTTTTCCCGCTATGCCAGAAGAAATCGGGCTCGTTGGGTCCCTCGACCGCATCCACTGCACCCGGCACCGCCTTATTGATTGCGAGTACCATGTCGCGGAACCCTTCGGGAGTGCCACCGGCATCCGGTTCGGCGACGACGCAGTGGCGGATCCCGAGTTTGCCCAACTCCTTGATCCGCTCGATCTCGACCGGGCGCGAAATACCGTCCCGGACATGACGGATACCGCTTTCGACCAGTTTTTGCCGCACTTCGGGGTATCGGGTGCCGTAGATACGGTCGCCGTAACCCCAGTGGGCGCATACCCCGATGGAGTCTATGAAAACCTCCGCCGGAGCCGCTTTCACCGGATCTGCGGAGGACGATGGCGACGTCGCGGTGACGACCATCGCGGTGCCAGCAACAAACGCGAACAAGCGATGCCTCATTGGTTCCCCTTTCGTCGGATGCCTGCCACACCCACCATGCCCGCGGCGAACACCAGCAAAGAGAGCGTCCCCGGCTCCGGCACGACGGCCAGCGTTTCGATCTGGAAACTGTTGACGAAATAATCGCCGCTCCCGCCGCCACCGCGGGCGTTGGTGAACGCTTGCAACCGCGTAATGCCGCTCCCGCCGATCCCGGCGAGGGTGCCGCTGATCGTCGCTGTCTGGCTCGGCTGGTCGAGACGCATCATCCGCAAGGCGTACGTATCCAACCCGGTCAGGGTGAAGATGCCGACGAGACCGCCGTCGGTGTATCCTCCCAGATCGTTGGCACCGTTACCGTTGCCGAAATTCTGCGTGCCGCCCGCGTCAACCACGCTGTAGTTATTGCCGCCTCCGACGAACTGGAAGGTGAGTCGCGCCACACCGTCACTATCCGCAAGACGGAACTGCGGGGCGAGACCGCCGTCCACGAAACCGTTGTCGAATCCGAAGGTCAATGTTTCCCCGACAACGATTGCGTTGTTGATCGGGCGGGACGCCAGCGCGGACGGGTTGTCGTTGCTGTTCGCGAACAGCCCGAACGACTCACCGGCGGTGTCTATGCCGGTCCCGCCCCCGTCACCATTATTGTTGGAAGTGCCGGTGAAGAATCCGGCGTTGCCCCCGGAAGTAGATAGGGCCCACGCGCCGAATCCGAAGCCGCCGTTATCGCCGGTCTGCCAGCCGTCGTTGTAAACAACGTCACTGGCATTGTCACTGGCGACCACGGGTCGGGCGTTCGCGGTCAGGGTCGGTAACATCAGGGCACAGCACGCAATCGCTATCAGGATCGAACTGCGCATCGCTTGTCCAACGGTTTGTTTTCGTTTCACGGAATATTCCTTTTTCAGTGGGAGGATCGTCCCTCGGCGACGGTCGCTCACGGTTTTGCGTTTTTACTCGCGCCCGACGACTTCAAGTATCCGGCGACATCGGCGGGCAGTGCGCCGGGTTCTCCGCCGCCCGGCGCACTGCCCGACACGCCGGTGGCGACCTGTTCCTTGAGTGCCTGTTTCATCGCCGGGGTCAGTTTGGTATTCGCGTCTATTTCCTGATGGATCTGCGCCGTGGTTTTCGGCGCGGGCGGGCTGTATCCGGCGTCGCTCCCCGAAGTTTTGTCAGCACAGCCCGCCACCGACACGGCGATTCCCAGTGTCAGCGCGACGCGGAGTATGGTCATTGGCTTCATACTGCTTCTGTCACTCCTCGAAAAACCGTTACTTCTCGATCGCGTCCATCGCCGGGGTCGCGAGCGGCGTATACCATTTGCCATTGGCGGCACCGCCCCACCACACATTCGGTCCGGAGTAGTCGCCGTTACCATCGAGACAGTAGCTGGTGAACCCTTCCGTCCAGCAGGGTTTACCGAACGGCGTCTCATTTTTGGCTTGCACGCCGTAATAGTTGCCCCATTTGAGTTGGCTTGCCCGCGACGATTTGGCGTGTCCGTCCGCGTACACGTTGTTGATCATCATGTTGTGCTTACCCCGCTGTATCTGATAGCGAATATCGGAATTACCGAACTGATAGTTCGGGTAACTGGAAAGAGACCAGTATCCGTCGAGCCAGGGCGCATCCCCGATCTCGCAAATGGAAATCGTTTGGGACGGATTGCGGATACTGCTGATCTTCTCCGCACGGGTCGTCTCGCTGAACACGCCGATGAAATTATACGCATACGATTGCTGGTGGAGACCGGTAGCCCCCGTCACCGGGTCGGTCGCGTTGAGCGGGTCGGGCGCACCCCGTTGCTTTGTCGGGCAGATGAATACCGCGCGGGTCTTGATATACGGTTCTAGAAGCGGCGCGGGCGTGCCGAGATATTCATCGCCGACGAATCCGGGGGAGTTGTAGTGCCGGTTGGGGGTATATTCGTCGTAATCCTGCGTGTATTGGAGGAGTGCGAGTCCGAGTTGCTTGAGGTTGTTCAAACAGGCAGTCTGCCGTGCCTTTTCCCGCGCTCTGGCGAATACGGGAAACAGGATAGCGGCGAGGACCGCGATTATGGCGATCACGACTAAGAGTTCGATGAGTGTAAAACCGCCCGAGGCGGTTTTCACCGAGGTGAACGCACGGCGGGTTCGAATAGTTTCTGCGCTGAATCGTTTCATAGACTTCCTTCTTTCGGTCAGGCGGGCATGGCAAGGACGGTGTACGGTCCGTGGCGGCGGCGGTTCTACCACGGATATTTATAGGGCAGGTTCTCGTCAGCGTGGGTCATGTTGATGCGTGCCTGATCGAAATCCCCCCCACAGAACGGCTTCGCGTCCGCGGTCCAGAGGTTTGTGCGTCCGGCTTTGCCCTCGTCGCAGTCGTTGACGCTATTGATCGTTTGCGAGGCACGCATTGTTTTGACATGACCATCCACGAAGGCAAGGTTCGTCATCCCCTGGTGCCCTGCGTAGAGCGTGTTGTCGTGATAGCCGGATTTCGGGTTGTATTCCGTCCATTGCAGCGTGAACTCACTGTAGGCGACCGTGGAAGCGGGTTTGATGATCTCTGCCAGACGGAACGTATCGTCGCCGGGGTCTTTGCACACCGATAGCACATTGCAAGCATACGAGATGTTAAACCCGTCCGGGTGGTTCTGACCGCCCGCCATCGCCCCCGCTGGCTTATCGCTGAACGGGTTCGAGGGACACTGGTACACGCCTTTGCTTTTGATGTACGGGTTCAGCGCGACGCGCCACGTCCACTTTTCGAGTTCGGGGTAGTTGCCCTCGCCAGGGGGCCAACTCAGCGTGCGGTTCGGGAACACCTCGTCGTAGTCCTGGACATACTGCGTGAGTCCCAGAACGACCTGTTTCATATTAGAAAGACAGGAAGTACTCCGCGCTTTCTCCCGCGCCTGTGCGAATACAGGAAACAGGATCGCGGCGAGGATCGCAATAATAGCTATCACAACGAGTAGTTCGATCAGCGTAAACGCACGGAGCGATTTCGCCGTCATGGAAGCGTCGTCACGACGCAGTGTGTCTACAATAGATGGTTCCATCAACATTTCAGAGTCCTTCCTTGACTGGTACGAGAGTCCGTGTGAAACGGTTTGGCAGTTGCGCCGCGTGCAATGCGGCTTCGGTACGGGTGCTTCGGCGCGGCACCAGATAAGACCGTAAGCGTATCTGCTGGCTGATACTGTCGCCGCGAACGGAACGGAGCAAGAGTTGGACCGCTTCACGCGCCATTTCCTCGAGCGGCGGGCGAAGCGTAGTGAGTCCGAAATCACGCGACGCCGGTTCGTCATCGAAACCGATCAGGGCGTAATCCACCCCGGGTTTTTTACCCGTTTCTTCGCCGTAAGCGATGGCGAACGCACGGGCGATGTTGTCATTGGCACCGATCACTCCCAGCGGAGCATCACTTTGTGTGGCGAGATACGACTCCACGGAATGATACGCGGACTGTTCCGTCTCCGCCTCGCCTGGGTCCCGTGCGGGCAGCAATGAAAGATCGGTCACGGGGGGACAGATTTTTAGCGCGTCTGTGGGCAATCCGGCGAGACGAATGGCTTGCATCGCCCCATCCCACCGACCACGCACCCAGGGGGTATTGAACGGGGCGACGAACAGAATATTTTCGCGGATGCCGCTTTCGATAAGAAGACGGGCGGCACGAAATCCGGCATAATTCTGGTCGTAAAACACGTGTGCGACGGGCAGATTGATCATGCCGGACGTGATCGCGACAACACGAGACGGATCGCCATATGCGCCGCAAAAACCGGAAACGAGTTCGGCGATCTCGTCATCATTCGGGTCCTCTCGCACGGCGATATAGATCATCGCCTCGGCACCGGCTTCGCGCAGTCGCTTCCCTCCCTCGTGCGGAGAGATTATCTCGGCGGTCAAATCATCGCGCAGGACGCAACGGTTGACGAATACCGTGGTGACACCGACGGATGCCATCAGCCGCTCGACGGAATGAATCAGCGTGCGGGGCCAGAAGTCGTTCTGATTTTGAAACCAGCAGAAGATGCCTACCGTACCGATCTGAATAGCGGGCATGTTCGCCGTCGCATCGCTGTCCAACGCCAGCGAACCGTTGGCACTGTTTTCGCTGGCGTCCCACTCCGCATCAGGGTCCGTTTCGTCGGCGATGAACGGGTCTCGGGCGACGTAGGTCCCCCGCCCATTGTCGGCGCGAAGCGTGCCGTCCGAAAGCATGTTGGCGACCGCTTTTTGCACGGTGGAAAGGTCAACACCGTAACCCCGGGCGAGCATCTGGCGGCTTGGCAGGACCGCCCCCATGTTCCACTCCCCTTTGCGCAACCGTTGCCGCAGATCGCGCTCGATACGCCGGTATGCGGGTTCAGTCTTGCTAACGTCCTCTTTGTCGTTTCGTGTTCTCTGCATAGAGCCACCATACCATGTGGTATATCCATATGGTTCTGCAATGTGGCTTCATAGTACAGCCCCTCGTCTCGTTTGTCAATAGGCAAGAGGGGGGTGGCGTCCGCGTCGTTTGTTGCGTGATCTATCGCGGCTATTCGAAATACGATGACATCGTTTCCGGGGGATGGACTTCACAGCCATGTAGCAGTGTGCAATCGGAACGGCGGCGTCTCAATCGCGGGGTCTAAAGCGGACGGCGGTGCTAGTGACCGCGTTCGATGAAGGAGTAAACGCGGCGATAGATGGTGCTCATGAAGTGATTGATCGCCGCTTCCCGATCCCCGCCGAAATCCAGTTTGACGTAGTCTCGGAACGAATGTTCGACCTCGCCGATGCGGTATAAAGCGATCTCCGGGGGGAACGGATATTCCTTGCCGGTGGTTTCGTTGACGGCTTTGATCCGCGTCTCGAACCAGTGCGTCGTGTCGAGTTTCGTCTCGTCGTATGTCGCGGAAACGATCCAGTCGTTCTTGCCGTCTACGGTCGTGTATCGTCTGCGGATCTTGGTCATGTCGGCAGAAATTGTAGCATGCTTCCCGAAGGAAAGTCAAGGCGAAACAGTGTGTCGCATGGTATACTGACGCTCACAATTGAACGACACCGCCGTCAAGGAACCATCGAACGCTATGTCCGCCACCCTGGAATCACCCGTCCCTGAACCCGCCGTTTCCGGCGAAACCATCCTTATTCGCGACGCTTCCTCCGAGGATTACGATGCCGCCAACGTTTTATTCAAGGCGCAACTCGGCGAAGGATTCTTGCTCGACCGTGAACTGTGGGACGCGATCTGCAACACGGACACGCACCGGGCATTCGTCGCGACCGCTACCAACGGAGATGTCGCCGGTCTGGCGGTTGTTATCGTGTCCGACCGAATCCGACTTGCGCACGGCACGCGCCGCCGCCGTTTCCACCTGGACCACCTGATTGTGTTACCCGCCTATCGCCGACAGGGAATCGGAAACCGGTTGCTGGAAGAGCTGATTGCGGTGGCAAAAACGGAACGCCCTTCGTACATTATCGTGAACTGCGAGTTCACTAATGTCGCAGCGCGGAGAACGTACGAGAGTGCGGGGTTGTATCTGGTGCGCCAGGCGAACGACCGCTTCGAGATCGCCTTCTCGTAGAAACAGATAAAATACCAAGAGCGCGACCACCCGGTATGCGGTTTTCCGTCAGCCTTGACATCCCACCGAGCCGGGGTCGCGCTCTCTACGCCTGAGAAGCGTCACTCTTTTGGACAAACACTCCGACGAATCGTTCCGTGTTTGCGTCGCCGTGACTATTTATTCACACGTGCCGCGTCACGCTTATCGGCTTCGGCAGCGTACTTCGCCGGGTCCGCCTTGAACTTCGAAACACAGCCGGGACAGCAAAAATAGTACGTCTTGCCGCTGAACACCTCCGAACCGGCGGCATCCTTCACGCTCACAATCGCTTCGTCGGTGATCGCGCAGTGTAGCGATGATGACGCGGCGACCGCGGTCTTTTCTTCTTTGTGCATGTCCATTTTCGCCGTATTGCCCTCAATCTTTTTCAACTCGGCATTGATCCGCGAAAGTTTCGCTTCCAGGTTGCGCTTCTCCGTGTTCAGATCAGCCAGCTTGGCGTACTTCGCGGGAGCGGCGTCGAACTTCGACGTGCAACCGGGGCAGCAGATGTAGTATGTTTTGCCGTTGACCACTTTGGAAGCGGCGGCGTTCTTCGGGTCACCGATCTTCTCACCCGTCACCGCGCAGTACGCCACGGTCGAGGCAACTTTTTTCGCCGGGGCTTGCGCAAGCGCGACGGTTCCGGCCAGGGAGAAAGCACAGAAAAGGGCGGCGATTTGGGAAACAGAGACAGATTTCATCAAAGGAATTACTTTCACGGGGTGAGATAATCACAGCGCGTCTCCGGCGGACCATAAGCGGCGCAGGTCGCGCACTTCTTCGCGTCCGGCGTGAACAGACGCGCTCCACCACGCTCGCGCTTGTCCGCGAACGCGGACAATGTGGCGAGTACAAACACGATCCCACAAAGGTAAAGGACGCGGCGTGACATAGATTCAGGGTACTGGTGCGTCTTCCTATTCAAGAAGGAATCCGCGCCATGCGGCGTTAATTATATCGCACCCGTATCACAATCGGTATGCATGACCGAGAAACGAAATACTTATGTTTGACCGGTTTCGAATGATCCTTCTTGTTCCTTCCCTGCTCATTTTTCTGTATGGCGGCTGGATGTTCTGGTCCGGTAAGGTCGCGGTCGACGAACAGCGGCGCACCGCGAAACCGCGCGAAGCGACGCTCGATGACATCGTGCTGAATCCCCCGCGCAAAAACGGCGAGTGGTATCGGATCACAGACGGGGGAGCCTCCATCCCGCGAAGTGTCATGGAAGAATATGACAGCGGTCCGAATCGGGTAGCGAACGCCCCCTTCTTTCTGTATGCTCCGATCCTGCGCGACAAGGATGTCGCGAAAGCCGAGACGGTGGCGCAATTGAGCGGAGGGAAACCGCCGGTGATCGTGGTGTTACGCTCCCAAAACAAGGAGCATGGCAAGACGTATCGCGCCATGCGGCAACTGCAGTCCGCCGATTACCGCACCACCGACGAGTGGCTTGCGCAGAACCACAAACAGGTGATCATCCAGCCGCCGTTTACCGGACTACTGATTCGCCGCAGCATCAGTCCGTTACAAAACAGCGGTCCGTCCCGTGTCAACGCCGATTACCTGCAAAAAGGATGGATACTATTGGAGGGTAAAAAACCGATGGTTGGTGAGAACGCCCAGGTCGCACTCGGCTTAGGTTTACTCATGGGAATACCGACCGTATGGCTGTTCGGGCTCCTCTTCGCCGGGAAACTCGACCCGCCGGACGACGACCCCTTTCCCATCAGCCATCCCGCCAAAGCCGCCTCCACGACCGTCGCCGTGCCGGACGCATTCGTGATGCCCTCCGAAACGCCGGTCGCCGAGGATTCCGTCACGAAAACGCCGCGGCGATAACGAAATCGGCGCGGCGTTTGCGGGGGTTATATCGTTTTGCCGAACGATTCGGCTTCGGCATCATACGTATCGAACGGGTTTTTCAGATCCAGATGGCGGTTCTTCGCCAGGTACACCAGATCCCAATCAATCACATAGTCGCGGGAGCGGGTGTTGATGAGCTGTGAAATGATCGAAGCCCGCGCTTTTGCCCGTGTATTTTGCGGTGCCACCACAGCGGCGGTCGCGATCTCGGCAGGCGAGATCAGCCGCTCCATTTCGCCGTTTTCTTCCAGTGCGGTAAACAGGCTTTGCGCCGGGTTGACATTGTGGTACTCGATGTCGAGCGACTGCATGATCTCGTCCTGCCACGATGCGCCCTCGCTGTCAATATACTCCTGATACATCTTGCGCTTCGCTACCCAGTCCAGTTTGTTGGACAGCGTCATCGGGTCGCGCTCCAGCGCATCCAAAGTCGCTTCCCATTCGCGTAGCACCCATTCGGTCTGGGCATCGAAGCCGCCGAGCCGCTTTTTGCTCGCTTCAAGATAGATGCGTTGCAAGTCAATCGCCGAGATAGTGCCGCCCGACTTCCGCTTGACCAGCCATTTATAGGACGGGTCACGCGACACGGCGCGGAGCGTTTCCAGCGGGTCGCGGATTTCGACCTCGGCTCCGAGCAAGCCATCCTCGACCAGCGAAAGGGCGCACGAGGTGGTGCCGATCTTCAGCGCGGTCGCGTACTCGCTCATGTTGCCCTCCCCGTACAGGATATGCAATCGGTGCAAGTTTGAGAAGTTATAGTACGAATCCCATTTCGGGTTGATGATCGCGCGGTTGAAGCGCACCCGGCTGGAAATGGTTTTGACGATGTGGTCGGCGCGTTGCGAGAGTTGGAAATCCACGGACGGGTCGATCTCGACGCCGTAGAAGTTGCTCACCCACTGGTAGTCCACGTCGTAGTCGGAGATCGTCATCACCGAGTTCTTCATGCTCGAAAAGTTGAGACGATGCCCGCCGACCCGCCCGACACCGGCGAAGATCTGCCGCGTGACCAGAAACGGAAGCAGGTAGTTAAACGAGGCGCGGAAAAAGTCCTCGTCCTGCATCTCGACCAGATAGTTCTCGTGGCATCCGAACGTATGCCCGCCGTAGTGGTCCACGCTGTTGTTGTGGAACGACGCGACTTCGGACAGCCCTAAATCGTTGAGCAGGCTTTGCACGATCCACTGTCCGGCTTTGTTATAGCGCACCGCGTCGAAAATGTCGGTGCATTCCGGGGTCGCATACTCCTCGTGGTCGCCGACCGCGTCAATATACAGCCGTCCGCCATTGACCAGAAATCCGCCCGAACGCGCCGGTTCGAACGAATAATCGCGGGCGTGCAGATCAATCAATCCCCATTTCTTCTGATAAAAGCAGTGGTTTTTGACCTCCTCAACCACTCGCTCCGGTGTTCCGGCACGATCATCGCGCACCAGACAACCAAACTCCGTTTCGATCCCGAAAATGCGTCGCTCCATGAACTACCCCTGTTCCTTTGCGGGAAGTCCGGCGGAGTGGTGTCGCTCCTGCCGTAGTGTGCGGACGGGGTTCGCCAGCGATAGCGAACCCCGTGCTTTTTTCCCGTACCCTATTGTACCCCGAAAGTGCCGCGCGGCGCAGACGGAACGCGTCAATACCGGCAAGCGTGCTATCGGACCCGCTGATACACATAAACCCCACCACTCGTCGCCACATAGACGTTGCCAGCAACATCCACATTAAAATCGTTCACGCCCATTTCAACGGCGATAGGAATCGCAGCAAGTTCGGTTCCATC
>JACMIS010000747.1 GCA_014381035.1 Armatimonadota bacterium | reverse complement strand
TTCCCGCCGGTAGCAGTCTGATTCTCGATGCGAGCGGTTCCGTAACACGGGAAACCGACTGGCGGTACACCCGACCCGCCGGTACCGCATGCTCACTGAGGGACGGTTGGAAGGTTGCGTTTGTCGCGGGCGGTCCGATATTGCCGTCATCGCGTCCGCTACCCGCCCTTTCCGATTGGACGACCTGGGAAGCGGACGACAGCAAATCGCTCCGCGCCTTCTCCGGAACCGCGCGTTACACGGTCTCGTTTGACACGCCGGACGATGCCACGAACTCCCTTTCGTGGAAACTGGAACTGGGGCGCGTGTGTTATAGTGCGCACGTTTTTCTGAACGGGACCGATCTTGGCAAAGTCATCGCCCGCCCCTCGGAGATCGTTTTTCCGGCAGCACTACTGCGCCCGACGAATAATGAACTGGTCGTCGAAGTCACGAATCTGATGGCGAATCGGCTTGCCGCGCTGGAAAAAGAAAAAGGCGACGCTTGGCGTCCATTTCTGATGGTCAATATTCACTACAAACCGTTCGACGCGGTAACCTGGGACCCGACGCCGTCGGGATTGATCGGTCCGGTGCGCCTCCAGCCATTAGCATCACATGTTCCGATCGGGGAGCAAACGTAATGAATATCATGAGCATCACGGGGAGCATCGCCGCCACCGTTTTCGCCGCCTCCCTGGCGCACGCGCAAAACGTGCCGGAGAAAAAAATGCACCGTTTCGATCTGGGTACCGGCTCCGCACAGTCCGGTTGGAGCAAAGTGACGCCAGACACTGCGTATACCGAGGCACGAGGCTACGGTATTCTGGAGGGAATCCCGAAGGCGAGTGCCGCAGGCGTCGCGGGAAAAGGCGACTGTCTGTCGTCGGATCGCCCGTTTACGTTCGCCGTTGCTCTTCCCGAGGGCAACTATGACGTGGTTCTGACTCTGGGAGAACCGGGCGCGGCTTCAACGACGATTATCCAGGTCGAGTCGCGGCGGTTGATCAGCGAGGGCATCCGCACACAGCCCGGTGAGTCGGTGATACTCCCGTTCACGGTCAATGTCCGTGTCCCGTCGCTCAAATCCGGCGGTCAGATCGGACTCAAAGGTGACGAGAAAGAGAAACGAAACTGGGATGGGAAACTGACGCTGACCTTTAGCGGTTCGCACCCGGCGGTGTCCGCTATCGAGATTCGTCCCGCACCGGATGCGGTCACGGTCTATCTCGCCGGTGATTCCACGGTCACGGATCAGGAGCACGAACCGTGGTCGGCGTGGGGGCAGATTCTGCCCGCGTTCTTCCGACCCGGAGTCGCGATTGCCAACCACGCGCAGTCCGGGGAATCATTGAGCAGTTTTACCGGGGAGCGACGCTGGGAGAAAATACTCGACACACTTCGCGCCGGGGACTACGTTTTCATCCAGTTCGCGCACAACGACCAGAAGCCGGGACCCGCCCACGCCGACCCGTTCACGACCTACACCGAGCGACTCAAAGGCTATCTGGACGACGTGCGCAAGCGGAAAGCGACGCCG
This sequence comes from Armatimonadota bacterium, assembly GCA_014381035.1. Next base: position 13,177 of record JACMIS010000747.1, on the reverse strand, counting down.
GTTCTGGTCACTCCCATGCACCGACGCCGTTTCGACGAGACGCGGCACCTGGTTGATACGCTCGGCGATTACCCGGAGGCGATGCACCGACTCGCGAGAGTGGAGAAGGTCGCACTGATTGACCTGAACGGAACCAGCCGCTTATTGTTCGAAGCGATGGGAGCAGAAGGGTCCAAACGCGCTTTCGTTCACTACCCTGCCGGTTCGTTCGCTGGACAGAAAGAAGCACTCAAAGACGACACACATTTTAGCAACTACGGCGCGTATGAACTCGCCCGGTGCATGGTGGAGGGCATTCGCGCTAATCTGCCTCCGCTGGCGGACCAGTTGCGCGCGAATGTCCCCGTCTTCGATCCCCTGAAACCCGATTCCGTATCACCCCTCGCACCGTTGACGGTGACACATAAGGAGTTTAATAGTGACTAACAATAACCTGGGCAAAGTAACTCGCCGTACGCTTCTTCAGATCGGGGTTGTCGCCGCTTTATGGGGCACTGCGTCCGCCTTTCCTGCTATTGCCGCAGACAATGTTCCGACTCTCTGGCTTATCGGAGACTCGACCATGCGCAACGGGACGAAAGGACAACAGGGGTGGGGCGATCCGGTCGCGCAATATTTCGATCCGTCGAAAATCCGGGTCGTGAATCGGGGGCGGGGCGGAAGAAGTAGCCGCACTTTTTTGAACGAAAAGCTGTGGGACGCGGTGCTTTCCGAGTTGAAACCGGGCGATTATGTCGTGATACAGTTCGGACACAACGACGGCGGTCCGATGGATTCGGGACGCGCCCGTGCTTCCATCCACGACAACGGCGACGACGTGAAAGAAGTGACCATTCAGGAGACGGGCGTAAAGGAAGTCGTCCATAGTTACGGCTGGTACCTGCGCCGCTATATTGCCGACACGAAGGCGAAGGGAGCGACCCCGATTGTGCTTTCGCCGGTGTCCCGCAATGCCTGGGGGGCGGATGGCACGGTGAATCGTGCGTCGGGTGATTACGGGAAATGGGCGGCAGAGGCGGCGAAACAAGGCGGGGCGATCTTTATCAACTTCAATGAGATCATCGCGCGGCGATACGAAGCCTTGGGCAAAGAAAAAGTGGCGCCGCTATTCACCGACGCCGACCGTACACATACCAATCCCGCCGGGGCAGAAATCAACGCGGCAAGTTTCGTCGCCGGAATCAAATCGCTTTCCAACACGACGCTTGTCGCCGGACTTTCGATAAAGGCGGCTGAAGTAGAGCCTGCACCGATGGTATTCGTGACCCTTGCTACCGACACGACGAAGAAAGAAGCAAACCCGAAATGAAAAAGCAGTTTTTAACAATGGCGGCGACAGTGTGTAGCACCCTCGCTCTCGGAACCGTGATGGCGACGGTTTCTGGATTTCGGGCGGACACGACACGACTATCCCCGCGCCAGGTCGAGGCACTCGGTCGCGGTGTGGTTGCGTTGCGGCAGGCGGACGGCAGAGTGTTCGTCGGATGGCGACTTCTCGGAACCGATGCACGATCTATTGCCTTCAATCTGTACCGTGCGACCGACAGCGGGAAACCCGCGAAGGTGAATAGTACACCCCTGACGGGGGCGACCCATTTCGTCGACGCCGGGGCAGTAGCGGGGAAGCGGCATATCTACACCGTTCGCTCGGTTCTAAACGGCAAAGAAGCAAAAGAGGGCGTTGCAGATCGGGGATATACGCTTCCTGCGAACGCGTCTCCCGAGAAACCGTATCTCTCTATCCCCCTGCAAACTCCCGAAGGGTGTACCCCCAACGATATTTCCGTCGGCGACCTGGACGGTGACGGCGAATACGAACTGATCGTCAAGCAGGAGATGAAACCCCGCGACAATTCCCAATCAGGCGTGACCGGTTCGACAAAACTGGAAGCGTACAAACTTAATGGAACCCTCCTGTGGCGTATTGACCTCGGGCGCAACATTCGCGAGGGGGCGCATTACACCCAGTTTTTAGTCTTCGATATGGACGGTGATGGTCGCTCGGAGATCGTCTGCAAAACAGCGGATGGCACCGTTGACGGGGCGGGTAAACCCATCGGCGACCCGAACGCAGACTGGCGCAACACCGAGGGGCGTATCCTGAAAGGACCCGAATACTTGACCGTTTTCGACGGCTTATCAGGAAAGGCTCTCGCAACCACGCCGTACATCCCTTCCCGCCACCCAGGGAAGCAGGACCCGACCAGTGACGAAATGAAATCGATCTGGGGGGATGGTTACGGCAACCGGATTGACCGATTCCTCGCTTGTGTCGCGTATCTCGATGGCGTTCACCCGAGCATCGTCATGTGTCGCGGGTATTATACCCGCACGGTACTGGCGGCATGGGATTGGCGCGACGGCAAGCTGACACATCGGTGGACGTTCGATAGTGGGGACGAGACTCCGGGGAATACCGCCTATTCGGGGCAGGGAAACCATAACCTGAGTGTCGGGGATGTCGACGGCGACGGGAAAGACGAAATCGTTTACGGGCAGATGTGCGTAGACGACAACGGCAAAGGGCTGTATTCTACCGGTCTCGGACACGGGGACGCGCTCCACCTGTCCGACATAGACCCGAGTCGCCCCGGGATGGAAGTGTTCGGGATTCAGGAACGTTTCGACGATGCCGGGGTTCACCTCGTCGATGCGAGAACCGGTACGGTACTCTGGAAAAAACCTTCCGTGAAAGCCGGAGCCGACGGCGAGGGACCCGGACGTGGTCTGGCACTCGATATTGACCCGCGCTATCCCGGCTTCGAGTGCTGGGCGGCGGGTGCCGGACTGGGGAACCAATTGTGGGACGTGAAAGGAAATCAGATCGCAGACAAGGCACCCGCAGTCAACATGGGGGTGTATTGGGACGGAGACGACCTGAGCGAGATCCTCAACGGATCGACTATCGGCAAATGGGACTGGATTAACACGAAGACCGATACGCTGGTGGACGGAAAATCGTATGGTTGCGCGTCCAACAACGGCACGAAGGCGACCCCCGCATTGGTAGCCGACATTCTCGGCGACTGGCGCGAGGAGGTGATCTGGCGCACGGAAGACAACCGGGAACTGCGCCTTTTCACCACGACGATCCCGACAACGCGTCGTCTGTACACGCTGATGCACGATCCGGTCTACAGACTCGGTGTAGCGTGGCAAAACGTCGCCTACAATCAGCCGCCTCATCTCGGCTTCTTCATGGGACAAGCGATGCCGGAACCACCACGCCCCCATATTACTCCTGTGATCCCGCCAAAAGCGAATCGCGCCAGTCTGCGTTAATTTTCCTTTGTCCTCCGCGGACGACAGCGGCTACGACCTTACGTTGCCGCTGTCGTCCGCGGAGGACGAAGAAAAAGACTGAGCGACTACTTCGGAGCGTCGCGCCAGAGCCAACGCAGAGCGTCCGGGAGCAGAGCGCGACCGTGTCGGTCGTTGTGCGCGCCCTGCCCATAGACAAACTTGTAGTCATAACCGGCGTATTTCAGTGCCGCCGCCATCTCCTGATTGGCGAGCGGCCAGTTGCCGAACTGGTTGTCCAGATCGTTCGCGCCGTCCTGCAAAAAGACGCGGATCGGCTTCGGCTCTTTTTGGCTACGGCGGATCATCGGTGGATAGTTGTGACCGCCCGCGATCCCGGTCGTGCCAGAGGCGATATTGACATACGTCCCGATCCACGACAGCACCTTGCCGAACTGATCGGGACGCTCCCACGCCAGCGTGAACGCGCAGATACCCCCGCTACTTTGCCCCATCGTGATGCGCCCCGCCGGGTCCGAACGCAGTTTGGCCATCTTCTCCACTTCGGGCAGGATTTCCGTGAGGATAAACTGGCTGTACTGCGGGGACAACGTGTCATACTCGAACGAGCGGTTGTTTTTATCGGGCGCGGTGCGACCGGGGTTGATCATCACGGCGACGGTAGGCGGGATCGCGTTTTGGGCGATCATATTGTCTAGCACCGTGGGAAGGTACCATTTCGCGCCCTCGCCGTCCTGTACGATCATCACGGCGGCAGCTATCTCGGGATCTCGCGCCACCTGCGCGGGAATGTACACCCACCACTTGCGCTCCGTGTTCGCGAACACCGTGCTTTTCCAGACGGGCATCTCCGTGACTTTTCCTTGCGCGAGCGATTCGTTCTTACGAAACTCTGCGGGGTAGTTATACGCTTCTAAATCGCCGCCGCCTTTACGTTGGGTACCGACCTCATAATGCCAGCGCAGAAACGTCCCTTCGAGAAGCGTGGTCTCGGCGGCATAAACGTTCGTTTTTCCAACCCGTTTCAAAGGCAGTCGGTAGTTCCCGTCTTCCGACACCAAGGCAGGAATCACCCCCTTGGGTAACTCCGCTTCGACTTCGAGTGCGGCGACGAGTCGCAAATTGTCCTGTTTGGGGTTGGGACCCTTCTTTAAATTATCCGCACCGAACCACCGCCGCACCCGTTCCGCAAGCTCTTCTTTATTTATGCGGCGATTATTCATGTCGTCCGCGAACGAGGAAACAGACAAAGCGGGGAGTTCCGCCGCGTTTGTCTGTTCTTGCAAGATTAGGGAAGCGGAATAGGCGGGTAAGCCGATTGAAATACTAAACATAACTGTCGAAAGCGCAACAGTACGCGAAAAAAGCATCATAGCGCAAATTGTTTCGCGGTCAGTCATGGGGAATCCTGTTAATTTTCCGAAAAAACAGGCACTAAAAAATCGTCAGTTCCGTTATAAGCAGAGTAGAGTTATCACCCGCGCTGCGAAAAGCGCGGAAAAATCAGGAAGGTATTGAAATCAATGCGAAATTTTTTCGTGTTTGCTGGAATCGCTGCTACAGCAGCATTGTTTGCACCTACTGCGCAAGCCGCCGACGTCGTTGACGTTGCCAGTTCCAATCCGCAGTTCTCGACGCTGGTAAAGGCGGTCAAAGCTGCAGGACTCGTAGATGCGCTCAAAACCACGGAGAACATCACTGTTTTCGCACCAACCAACGCGGCGTTCGCGAAACTGCCGAAGGCGACACTTGCCATGCTTCTCAAGCCGGAGAACAAAGCGAAACTCGCCGCTCTTCTCAAATATCATGTCGTGGCGAAGAAGGTGATGGCGGCTGATGTCGTCGCAATGTCCGGTCCCGCCGATGTACCGTCCCTCGCTGGTCCGACGATTCGCGTCGGGGTGAAGCCACCGATGGTCAACAACGCAAAGATCATCAAGACCGACATCGCCGCCGACAACGGCGTCATCCACGTGATTGATACCGTGATCATGCCGTCCGGTAACAAAACGAACGGCAAAATGGGTGGTAAGATGGCACCGAAAATGGCGCCGAAGATGGAAAAAATGTAATCTTTTTCTTGTGCAAATAGAGACGGGGGAGCGGCGCGAGTCGCTCCCCCGTCTCTATTTGTCGAACCGGGCTATGATAGCGAGAGGCACTTCGCCGCTTTCTCGCAGACCGGGATATGTGTTCGAGATGCGGCGATCCGCTATCGGCTCGGCGAGGAATGTCAGGGTCAACCCCGCCTCTTTCCCCGCTAAAAATAGATCGCTGACGGTGTGCACATACTGGGCGATCCGGCACTCTTCACCGCTCGCGGAGGTGAAACGCAGATAGGGACTCCTGTCTTTGTTGCCGTCGTGCCGAATGGCTTCCGCGCGTGCCTGCGCCAACCCGTGCGGATGATAGTCGCTGACAACGAGCGACCCGCCCGGAGATACGACCCGGGACAGTTCGCGAAATACCCAGCGCACCTCCGGCAGAAACGAAAGTGTCAGGGCACAGACAACGATATCCGCCGAATTATCGGCGAGTGGCAGACGCTCTAAAAGGTCGCCACGCCGCCACGTCACGAAGTCTGCCAGATCGCCTCGTTCGGCTTTGCGCGAAGCGACGGCAAGCATTTCTTCCGACAGGTCAATGCCAAGCACACGTTCCGCGCCCATCCGCGAAAGTTGTAACGCAAACCGCCCGGTCCCGCATCCGATGTCGACAACAAACTTCCCATTTATTTCCGGCAACGCGGAAAGAACTGTCCCGCTTTCCAGAGCAAAAAGGGGGTTGCCCGCCAATCGCTGGTCATAGGTAGTTGACAGTTCGTCAAATCCATCTGCCGGTGAAAGGTAGAGTGCGCCCAATGAGTAGTGCAGCGCGGGATCGCGACGTATTATTTTCGCGTCGGCGTTCGGTAAGGGATCGGACGGATACCAGTTCATGTGGATATTTTACCTCGCAAATCCGAAGGAGCATTGCTGGCTTATGGCACAAAATAGCAGAGTTGCTGATTTGATTTCGGTCTGCCATGGGTGCGAACCAGATTAAATGTTTATTGTCGGGGAAAACCGGGCATATACCCGTCGTAAGCAAAGAGATCACAGACAGCGAAATTCAATAGAGATCACGCAGAGTTCATTTAAAACGGTCATACAAAATTTTCATGGCAGGCATCCGAGCATATGGGTGCCTGCCTTTTGCCATTTATATATTCGGGGCAGGCGAAGTTAAGGATCACATTTTGTTTGCACCAACACATTGTTCCGAGCGATTGGTATACCCATGATACGAAACATTTCGCTACTCAGGAACCGATAGTTATGCGTCCCTTGATCAATGAAACCCGGTTTAATCAACTTTTATCGCGTGCTGCCGTGTTGCCACTATCGCTGATGATCCTGTTGGCAGGACTTCTCGTCTGGCAAATCATGAGCCTGCTTCGCGCATTCGAGTGGGTGCAACATACGAATCAAGTTGTCGCACAAGCATACATCGCCGAGAAGTTTCTTCTGGACAGCGAGACGGCAAAACGCGGATATCTTCTCAGCGGCAACCGTGATTACCTGCAGGCGTACGAAGACGGTCGCCGATTGGCGCCGGAGAACCTTTCGACTCTGGAAGGTTTAGTCCAGGATAATCCGCCGCAGGTGGAGCGTGTTCGCAAAATGCGCCAACTCTGGCAAAAGTGGCAGGACCTGTCGGACGGGACTGTCGCTCTTCGGGCGTCTCTACCCGATGGGATCACGCCGGAAGCATTCGAAGCACAAACCGGCAAGCCGTTGATGGACGAAATGCGGGCGCAATTTACCCCGTTTGTTGCAACAGAGAAGCAGTTAGTTGCCGCCCGCTACCGTACCACAAAGAACACCGCTTACGGTGTCATCGTCACGTCCTTACTGGCGGCACTGGGCGGCGGATTACTGCTCGCTTTGTCGGCACGTTACCATCTGACTGCACTTTCGAACGACTACAGTAACGCGAGCACACTCATACGCGATCAGGCACAGGAGATGAAAAGTCGCGAAGCGTGGTTGCAAACCGTTCTGGGTAGTTTGGGTGAGGGAGTGTTGGCAACGAACAACAAAGGTGCTATCACACTTTTGAACCGTCAGGCAGAACAGCTCATCGGTTGGAAACAAAGTGATGTCATCGGTCGTGACGTGGACGAGATTTTTCGACTTATCATCGGCAGCGATCTGAAAATAGCGGCGATGACTGCCGAGGCAAATCTTCCCTCGGAAAGCCTGGTGGGGCAAATCCTTCGTGACGGACGAGCACGGGACTACAACGGAACCGACGCCGTTCTGGTGCGACGTGACGGAGCAGGCACACCGATTTCCGTGTTTGGCGCGCCGATACAGACAAAAACTGAATTACTCGTTGGTGCCGTAGTCGCCTTCCGCGACATCACCGAACGCAAAGCAGCCGAGACGGAACTACTTCGCGCGAAGGAAGATGCGGAGATCGCCAGTCGTACTAAATCGCAGTTTCTGGCAAACATGAGCCATGAGTTGCGCACCCCGCTAAACGCCATTATCGGCTACTCGGAGATGCTTCAGGAGGACGCTGAAGCCGATGGTCAGGAGGACGCTGCGTCGGATCTACTGAAAATAAAAAGTGCGGGTAAACATCTGCTCGCGCTAATCAACGACATTTTAGACCTGTCCAAGATCGAGGCAGGCAAAATGGAGCTGTATCTGGAAGATTTTGACCTTGCAGAAATGGCAAACGAGGTCGCCGGTCTGGCGCAGACTTTAGTCAGTAAGCGAAACAATACCCTGCTGGTCGAATGTGACGAAAAAATAGGACCGATGCATGGCGACTTGACGAAGATCCGGCAGTCCCTGTTCAATCTGCTGAGCAATGCCGCCAAGTTCACCGAAAACGGCACAGTCACGCTCCGCATCCTTCACCGTGGCGAGAACATCCTGTTCCACGTTGTCGATACCGGCATCGGGATGAATGAGGAGCAACAGGGGCGGCTCTTCGAAGCGTTCTCGCAAGCGGATGCATCCACCACGCGTAAATATGGCGGGACGGGGCTGGGACTGGCGATCACACGCCGTTTCGCCCGGATGATGGGCGGCGATGTCACGCTACAAAGTGCACCGGGCGAAGGCTCGACATTCACCCTGTCCCTTCCTGTCACGATACGACAGCTGGCAGAAATCACTCCGGACGCCCCCGCGGTAGATCAAAATATTTCGGTCGCGAACCCCCTCCCACCGGAAACCGTGCTGGTAATTGACGATGATCCGTCGACCCGCGACCTGATGAATCGGTTCCTGACCCGCGAAGGGTATCACGTGGTTTTGGCGACGAACGGGGAAGAAGGGGTGCGTCTCGCCCGAGCGATACATCCTCTCATTATAACGTGCGATGTGATGATGCCGGGTATGGATGGATGGCAAGTACTCCAGACGTTGAAAAGCGACGCGGAAACGTTGCAAATCCCGGTGATTATGCTCACCATGGTTGACAAAGAGAATGTCGGATATGCACTCGGAGCAGCGGATTATCTGAGTAAACCGATCGATCGTACCCGGTTGAGCGCGGCTCTGGAAAAGTATCGCCTCCAATGCGGGGACGCCGGGAGTGGTAATCAGGAAACATGTCGGGTGTTGATTGTGGAAGATGATGAGGCAACGCGTGACATGATGTCCTCTCTTCTCGCTCGCGAGGGGTGGGTCGTACAGGTGGCGCGAAACGGGAGAGCCGCCATCGAGCGCGTTATGGAAGAGCGACCACATATAATCTTACTGGACCTGATGATGCCGGAAATGGATGGGTTCGAGTTCGCGTATCATTTGCGCCAGCGCGAAGAATGGCGCACTATTCCGGTCATCGTTCTGACCGCAAAGGACATCACGGAAACAGACAAGCTACGACTGAATGGATACGTGCAGAGAATCTTACAGAAGGGCACATGGAGTCGTGATGCTCTGCTCAGTGACGTGCGTACCCTGATTGAAGCAAGTCGTAAAGCAGGAAAATAGGAGGAGAACACGAGAAATGTCGAAAAAGTCGCATTGTGTAAATAACGACGATGACCATCAGTCCGCCGAGTCCCCGCGCCTTGTGGGAACGACCAAGCGACCGATGGGGCGAATCCTGCCCGTCACGATTAGCGAGGTGGTTCCATGAGTCAACCAAGCACCACGGAGCGGGATACTGTCGCACTTTTGCGTCACGATTTGCGCAACCCCATTGGACAGATCATTGGCTACACGGAAATGTTGATCGAGGACACCATTGCCAGTAACGAACCGGCGAGTCTACTCGCGGATCTCGAGAAAGTGCGGGCGGCGAGCAACACTCTGTTGAAGATAGTGGACGAAAGGCTAACCTACGCGGCGTTAAACGCCGACATAGTAGCGCCGATCCCACCCACGGTCGCGCCAGATCGTGTAACCGACGCAGCCCCACCCAACGTCAGTCTGGAAAGTGATCAACACGGGCGGATTTTGATCGTTGATGATGTCGAGGCGAATCGTGATGTCCTGGCGCGACGTTTGGAGAAGCAGGGACACGTGACCGCTGTCGCGGCGAGTGGGAGCGAAGCACTGACGATTCTCGCGAGTTCTCCTTTCGATCTAATATTGCTCGACATAATGATGCCGGAAATGGATGGTTACGAAACGTTGGGGCGCATCAAAGAGGATCCGCATTTGCGCCATGTTCCCGTTGTCATGATCACGGCACTGGATGAGGTGGATAGTGTGGCGCGGTGTATCGAAATGGGTGCGGTCGACTATCTCTCGAAACCGTTTAATCCGGTGTTACTCCGAGCACGGACTGCTTCTTGTTTGCGAGAGAAGCGGGCAAGGGACCGAGAAACACACCTTTTCAACGAACTTCAGGAGGGTTATCGCTTATTGAAAGAGTTGGAAACATTACGGGATGATCTCACGCACATGATTGTGCACGATTTACGCACTCCGTTGACGAGTCTGCTGGGCGGGTTACAGACGATGGAAACAGTCGGCGATCTGAACGGAATCCAGAGGGAGATGCTCGGGCTTTCCATCGATGGCGGGCATACGCTTCTCGGGATGATCAATGATCTTTTAGATATCGACAAAATGGAAAAAGGATCGATGCAACTGTCTTATGGTCCCGTAACGCCTGACGATCTGGTCCAGAGTTCCATTGCGCAAGTCGCGTCGCTGGTGCGTAGCAAGAATATCAAGCTGACCGAGCATTTCAGCTATGACCTTCCTGTGTTCTCTGGGGACGGCGATAAGCTGCGGCGGACGTTGGTCAATCTCATCGGCAATGCCCTCAAATTCACCCCTTCGGGCGGAACGGTAAATGTGTCCGTCCACCGAGACGGATCCGAAATGCCACAGCTGATTTTTGCCGTACAGGACACGGGCGAGGGAATCCCTAAAGAAGCGTTCGAGCGGATTTTCGAGAAGTTTGGTCAGGTGGAAAATCGAAAGGCGGGTCGCAAGATGAGTACCGGTCTCGGCTTGACATTCAGCAAAATGGCTGTCGAAGCGCACGGCGGACGTATCTGGGTAGAATCCGAGCCAGGGCAAGGAAGTACATTTTCCTTTACCTTGCCGCTGGTGATGAGGGAGGTACTCTGAGGGGGCAGAACCCCGAGTCTTCATCTTATTGCATCGCATCAATAACGGCTTTGACAAACTCCTCCGTACTTGCCGTGCCGCCCAGATCGCGCGTGAAGTGTTTGCCGCCTGTAAACACTTTATACAGGGCTTTCTCGACGCGTTCTCCGGCTCCCATTTCACCGAGTGCGCGGAGCATCATGATACCGCTCATCAAGAGCGCGGTCGGGTTGGCGACGCCTTTACCGGCAATATCCGGCGCGGACCCGTGTACGGCTTCATACACCGCGACATCGTCGCCGATGTTCGCCGAACCTGTCACGCCCAATCCGCCGACAAGCCCGGAAGCGAGATCGGAGATGATGTCGCCGTAGAGGTTTTCCATCACCATGACATCGAACTGTTGCGGCTTGGTAACGAGTTGCATACAGCAGTTATCCACGATCATCTCCGAATACTCGATCTCGGGATAGTCGCGGGATGCGCGTTTACAACACTCCAGAAACAGGCCGTCCGACAGTTTCATGATGTTCGCTTTATGAACCGCGACAACTTTCTTGCGTCCGTGAAGACGGGCGTAATCGAAGGCGTGACGAGCAATCCGTGACGATGCCTTTTCCGTAATGATTTTCAATGATTCGACGACACCGGGGACAACCACATGCTCGATACCGCTGTACAGGTCCTCGCTGTTTTCGCGGACCACGACAATATCCACGCCGCTGAACGGCGTCTTGACACCGGGAAGACTTCGCGCCGGACGCACGTTCGCGTACAAGCCGAGTCGCTGCCGTAACGTAACGTTCACCGACGTGAAGCCGCCACCGACCGGAGTAGCTATCGGACCTTTCAACGCGATCCGCGATTTCACAATCGCATTGACTACCTGGTCCGGGAGCGGCGTACCATACAGCGGGATGACATCCGCCCCGGCTTCCTGCATATCCCAGACAAAAGGTACACCGGTCGCTTCCAGTATCTCGACCGTCGCGTTGGTCACCTCCGGTCCGATGCCATCGCCGGGAATTAGAGTGACGGCATACGGAAGTTTGACTCCGTTGCTGGGTGCGAGAGCATCAATCGGGGGGGTAGTCATAGTTTAATGGAGATCCTTATACAGTTGCATGACGGCGTTTCGCACGCCGCGTGTTACGATTGTAGCCGAAAACGGGCAACAACGGCAACCGCGAAAAAAAGGCAGAATATTTTTCCCAAAACAGGTTTCAATTGCGATTATGGCGCGATACACTTACCCATTATCGCAATGTAGTTCCCGACGCTGTGGAACTTTTAACCGTCAAACCTTGCTTGACGCGTCTGACTACACGATACAGTTCCGCGCCCGCCGCCTCGATTTGACATTTTGTTTGCTGTTTGTTCGCTGGACACGGCACGAAAGGATTCGGTTCCGAAATGTTGAACCCGCCACTGTTGACCCTGAGTCGCGTGCATGGCTTGCCCATGGTACATCTGCAGGGTGAACTCGATTGTTATCACTCCCCGTCCGTCAAGGAGCGACTGTTCAAACTGATCGAGAACGGAGACAGCGACCTGATTCTGAATCTAAACGGTATTGATTTCGTGGATTCGTCCGGACTCGCGGTACTGGTCGCGGTACACCGTCGCACTCTCGCGCACGGCGGCACACTGCGTGTCCTGTGTGTCAACCGTGCCATCTGGCGGGTCTTCGACATCACCGGTTTGCAACGGGCGTTCCCGGTATATCGGGATGAGGTGGCACTCGTCGCCTCGCTCGACGCTAAATAATCGCCGATTTTAACCCGGTCAGCCCGTGATATGCCTGTATCTTTCGAAGCTACGCGATACTTTTAACAAAGTTCAACACGGCGTCACCGTGACCATCGACGCGCACACGTCCGAACACTTTGGCGATGTTGCCATCCTTTCCGATGACGAATGTCGTGCGCTCGATACCCATATACTTTCGTCCGTAATTGTTTTTCTCTTTCCATGCCCCGTAGGCTTCCGCGATGGCGTGATCGGTGTCGGCAAGAAGGGGGAACGGCAGTCGGTATTTTGTGGCGAATGCGTCGTGTGAGGAAACGTCGTCGGGCGAAATGCCTAGAATCACCGCGCCTGCCGCCGCATATTCGGCGGAAAGGTCGCGAAAAGCGCAGGATTCAGTAGTGCAACCGGGAGTGTCGTCCGCAGGATAGAAATACAGGACGACAATCTTGTCGCGGTAATCGGAAAGCGTAACCGGTGCGTCGCCGGTGTTGGTTGGTAGCGAAAAGGAAGGGGCGGGTTGCCCTTCGGTCGGTCGTGTAGCCATGCGGATATTTTACCGCATGGCTATTTTATTAGTTACTTCGGCTGTCCTTGCGGCA
>JACMIS010000746.1 GCA_014381035.1 Armatimonadota bacterium | reverse complement strand
TAACGCTCTGGGTTCCGGTCTACAAGTAAGTCCTGGGGTGGAGGGGGAAGAGCCCGTTTACCCGGTCCCTTCAGTTGGGGGGCGGTGAAGTGTCCCAGAGAATAGGAAAAGTCCAGTTCGAACGTGGATTCGAACTTCTGGATCTGTTCGTCGGTCAGGATATCGTAGATCATCCGTTGCGACACTGCCGAGGTGAACGACTCATACGGGGCTTGCAACAGTTTCCCGTGGACGCGAAGAACCGGTGGCAATCCGGTCGCGACATGCAGGTCCGACGCTTTCTGCTTTACGACGAGATGAAGCAGTTCATCTACGTGTGCGTCCTCGAGAGAGCGGACCTTGGCGGTCGGCTTGGGCGCGGCAGCGACTTCTTCGGGGTTGATGGGTGCATCGGACATGTTGTTATCTATCGAATCCCTTCGGTCAAAAGGTTCCTTTAAGTTTCGTATGATTGGTATACGACAGGAACACCCTATTTTACTCCATAGGGGCGACATTTTTCAAATGTCGCCCCCGTGGGGATACGTAGCGAACACTAATCAATCATCAAAGACACCGGCACGGGAGTTGCCTGCGGCGCGTTGAGGACTTTCGGTGCTTTCGGGGTTTTCCCGCCGAGACGGATGCGCTTCCCTTCGGCATCGCGCAGCGTTCCCAGAACCAGGTCCGCAAGCGGAAACACTACGTTCAAATTGCTGAGCATGTATTTGTGGTGCATCCGGTGGTGCGCATCCAGAAAGCGATACGCTGCGAAGCGGTTGAGAATAGTCGCCGCTTTGGGAACGTGCATCGCCCAGTGGATGGATTCGTACACGCCGTAGTAAACCGCGACGGCGGCGAGACCGCCCCAGATGCTCGGGATCCCGGTCGCCCACTGGATCAATGCGAAGAACGGCAAATGCACCGCGAGCAACGCAGGCAGTGCCCACCAGTCCATCGGTACTTTATCCGGGTGATCGTCATGGGTATGATAGCTGTCGTCGCCTTTATAAATCTGGTGATGGGTAAGCGTGTGCGCTTTGAACATATATTTGCTAAAGCGCGGGGTGTGGAACATATGTCGGTGGAATGCCCACTCGAAAAAGCTCATGTAAAGTGTGTAAACAATAAATGCACCCAATTGGATTAATAAAACAGTATAGATCGGCAAAATCGAACTCTTTCTAAAACACAAAAAGACCGGATTCCCACGAGCGGGCATCCGGTCTTCCCACGTCGGCGCGGCTTGCGCCTGTAACTTGTCTCACTGGTGAAACGAAAATTTCACATTCGCGGGCGTCAGGGAAGACCCTGCCCCTCACGGTTTCTCCTTACGGAAATATCACGGTCGGGGTTCCCTCAAAAGCGTTGGTCGAGGGATATATACCCCGACCGATGCGTTAAGAAACACCCGGCTTGCTAGTTTAGAAGCCCGCTGTGAAGACGACGCGCATCACTTCATCCGGGGTGGTATCGCCACGCAGGATTTTATACAAGCCGTCCGACTTCATGTCCTCCATGCCGTTCGCGACCGCCGCCGCCTTGATGTCACCGAGCGTCGCACGGCGCACGACCAGTTCGGCGATCTCCTGATTCATGGTCATCAGTTCATAGATACCCAGACGCCCTTTGTAACCGGAGCCGCGGCAGTTGTCGCATCCCTTGCCGCGATAAAGCGTGATGACTTCGTCCGGGTTATCGAGACCGAAACCGAACCGGCGCAGATCCGACGCCTTCGCGGTGTACGGTTCCTTGCAGTTCGAGCAGATGCGGCGGGAAAGCCGCTGTGCGAGAACGCCGATCACGGTCGCCGCGATCAGGAACGGTTCCACCCCCATGTCCGCGAGACGCATCGTCGCCGACGGCGCGTCGTTTGTGTGGAGCGTGGACAGCACAAGGTGACCGGTAAGTGCCGCTTCGACCGCGATGTCCGCCGTTTCCAGGTCGCGCATCTCTCCGACCATGATGATGTCCGGGTCCTGCCGCAGGAAGGAGCGGAGCGAGTTCGAGAAGTTCAAACCGGCTTTTTTGTTGATACCCACCTGCGTAATACCGGACAGTTGGTACTCGACCGGGTCCTCGACCGTGGTGATATTTTTCTCCGGCGTGTTGATCTTGTTCAGAACCGAGTACAGCGTTGTGGTTTTTCCGGAACCGGTCGGTCCTGTCACCAGGAACATCCCGTTCGGCTGGACGACGAGGTCTTCCATACGGGCTTGCACTTCCGGACGGAAGCCGAGTTTCCCGAGACCAAGCATCACCGAGCCTTTATCGAGAATACGCATGACGATCTTTTCGCCGTACATCGAGGGCAGACAGGAAACGCGCAGATCGAAGTCCTTGCTGTTAACCTTGATCGCGATACGTCCGTCCTGAGGAATACGCCGCTCCGCGATGTTCATGTCCGCCATGATTTTGTAGCGCGAGATCAGTGCGGGCTGGATATGCTTCGGAATCGCCATCACTTCCTGGAGGACACCGTCGACGCGGAAGCGCACGCGCACATTGCGGCGATCCGGTTCGATGTGGATATCCGACGCACCGGCTTCCACAGCCTGCGTGAGAACGGCGTTCGCCATGCGAATGACCGGCGCGGACTCGGCGGCGTCGTCGCCTCCCTTCGCATCATCGGCGTCGTCGGTAGTGGCACCGCCGTACTCCTTGATCAGGTCCGCCATGTTGTTTCGGACGGGGGCACTACCCGGCGCGGGGGTCAGCGCGTTTGCCGAGGGGCGGTCCCCCGCACCGTCGGGGCGAACGCCGTAAGCTTTGGTGAGAGCCTCGGTGAGGTCTCCGGGAACGGCGAGCATCGGCTGAACCAGACATTTGGACACCATGCGGAGGTCGTCCACCGCCATGATGTTCTTCGGGTTCTCCATCGCCACCCAGAGACGGTTGCCGTCTTTTTTGACCGGGAGGGCGCGGTGTCGTTCGGCGGCGTTCTGGGGAACGACGTTGACCGCGGACGGTTCTGGCTTGTGTTTGAGCAGGTCGATAAAAGGAATGCCCATTTCCAGGGCGCGTCCCTCGACCACGTCTCGCTCGGTCGCGAAACCCAGCGTCATCAAAATTTGCCCGAGGTCACCCGGCGCACTTTTTTGCACGTCGCGTGCTTGATTAAGTTGATCAGCGGTGATGAAACCTTTTTCAAGAAGGATGTCACCCACGCTTTTGCGTACCATTGCCATAGTTTTGAACTTCCCTTTAGTCGCATATCCGCCGCCAGGCGGTTGGAATCTCCCTGTCGATACTTACATTAATTTCTAACCTGACGGTTTTGCCTTTTCTGGTTCCACTATTTTCTTCCGCACGGCGTTGTGAGGGTTGACGTCGCAGGATTCGCCATCGTGGCATCGCATTCCTGCCCGCTAAAAATATTGTTGTTAAAGTGTTTCCGACCGCCAACCTTTCGCCCGGGGGGAAACGACTTATCGATTAAGATACCTGTTTCTTGTTGCACCGGATTCGTGGAGGGTGTATGCTTCGGCGACTTTCCCGCATCGGTAGCCCACCCATTGCCACCGCCCCGAACAAAGCCCTGTCGCTCTTGAACGAGGCGCGAAGAATGCCCCTATCACTTTTGACGACAGCCGTGTCCGGATTGTTCCCTGCGATTTATCACACGGTCGCGACGCCTTTAATTACGTTTCCGGAACTGCGAATCATTCCCGCTTTGTCTTGACACCCCTATCACCAAAAGGTACAATGATTTATTAAAAGCGACAAAATAGGTCGCCAAATAATTGTACCCGAATCGCGGAACGCTCGCGGCAAAAACGATGTTTACCTTTACAAAGAAAGCCGATTATGCCCTCCTCGCCCTGTCTTTTCTTTCCACGGAAGGAGAAGGGCGTCTCGTCGGTCCGCGCGAGATTGCAAAGCGATACGACATTCCGGGAGAGCTGCTCGCGAAAGTGATGCAAACGCTGGCGAAGAATCGTCTCGTGACCTCGGTCCCCGGTCCGACCGGCGGATACCGACTCGGGCGCGCTGCCACGGCGATCTCCGTTGCCGAAGTGGTCGAGGCGATGGATGGTCCGCTCGCTATCGCGCAGTGTTGGGAGCCGGAGATGGGACCGTCCCGGTGTGCGCAGTCATCCAGTTGCACGATACGCGGCCCGCTGGAGCGGATACAGATCGAGATGGTGCGCCTCCTGCGCGAAACCAATCTCGCCGATGTGTGCCAGCCCGTGGAAGCGTCCGACGGGATCAAGCCCCGTACTTTTGCCGAGAAAGCACGGCTAACCGTTTTGCAGGATGTGATTTTGCAATAAATCACTTCAAATTTTAGAAACAGGATATTTGAACCATGAGTGTAAAAACACCCGTTTATATGGATAACAACTCGACGACCCGCACCGATCCGCGCGTCGTGGAAGCGATGCTTCCCTATTTTAGCGAGGATTTCGGAAACGCATCGAGCAAGTCGCACCCGTTTGGCTGGAAAGCCGAGGAGGCGGTAGACACCGCCCGTGAACAGATCGCCCGCGTTCTTAACGCCGACCCGAAGGAGATCGTTTTCACGTCCGGCGCGACGGAGTCGAACAACCTTGCCATTAAAGGCGTCGCCGAAATGTATGCCGACAAGGGCGACCACATTATCACGGTCGTCACCGAGCACAAGGCGGTGTTAGACACTTGCAAACGGCTCGAAAATGAGGGCAAGCGCGTCACCTATTTGAGCGTCAAGCCGAACGGTCTGATTGATCTGCAGGAGTTAGCCGACGCGATCACCGATAAGACGATTCTCGTTTCGGTCATGACCGCGAACAACGAGATCGGCGTCGTACAGCCCATCGCCGAAATCGGCAAATTGTGCCGCGAACGTGGCGTCATTTTCCACACGGACGCCGTACAAGCGTATGGCAAGATTCCGCTCGACGTGCAGGCGAACAACATTGACATCGCCTCGATCACCGCGCACAAGATCTACGGACCGAAGGGGATCGGCGCACTGTACGTGCGTCGCCGGAATCCGCGTGTGCGCCTCACCGCCCAGATTGACGGCGGCGGACACGAGCGCGGCTTCCGCTCCGGCACGCTGAACGTTCCCGGTATCGTCGGGTTCGGCATGGCGGCGAAAATCGCGTTCGAGGAGATGGAATCCGAGACCAAACGGCTCGTCGCCCTGCGTGACAAGCTTCGCGCACTGGTGATGGATAGCACAAGCGAAGTGTACGTGAACGGTTCCCTGGAAAGCCGTCTGCCGGGCAATATCAACATGTCGTTCAACTATGTCGAGGGTGAATCGCTCTTGATGGGACTGAAGGATGTCGCGCTGTCCTCCGGTTCCGCCTGCACCTCGGCGTCCTTGGAGCCGTCGTATGTGCTCAAAGCCCTCGGCGTCGGGGATGAGCTGGCACACTCCTCCTTGCGCTTTGGTTTAGGACGCTTCACCACCGAGGAAGAAGTAGAGTATGTTGCCACGCGTGTAAACACCGTGGTGGAGAAGTTGCGCGAAATGTCGCCGCTCTGGGAATTGGCACAGGAAGGCATTGACCTTTCCACGGTGAAGTGGTCCGCGCATTAAACCGCCGTTCCGCTGCGTTAAACAATTAATAAATAGAAACGAAGGAAAATAAAACAATGCCCTATTCAGATAAAGTGGTAGACCACTATGAGAACCCGCGCAACGTGGG
>JACMIS010000745.1 GCA_014381035.1 Armatimonadota bacterium | reverse complement strand
CGATAGTGACGCCATAGACATCGCGCTCAGTGCGGACGGCAAGTTTCTTTACTGTGCCGATGTGACGAATTTCCGCGTCGCAGTCATTGATGTCGAAGCGCGAAAGATGGTCGGTTCCGTGGCGGTCGGGAGGTATCCCTACGCCCTCGCTCTCGTGAAAGGCGTCGTCTACGTCGCCAATATCGGGATGTTCGAGTATACGAAAGTCGGTGCGCCGACCACGGGCGACTTCGACAAACGCGGCTTGACTTTTCCGCCCTACGGCTTTCCCAGCAAGGAGGCAACAGAGGGCATCGAAGTCGAGGGGCGAACGATCCCCGGACTCGGCGACCCGAACGCCCCCGAATCGTTCTCGGTCTGGGGCATAGACGCGTCCGACCCGACAAACCCGAAGATTGTCCGACGTGTCAAGACCGGTCTTGCCGTCGGTGCGCCATCCGACGCCGGAAACACGGTCGGGGGGAGCGGTCCTAATTTTCTGCTCGCACACGGTACCGACCTGTACATCTCCGACAACAACAACGATCTCGTCGAACGACTTGACACGGTTTCCGGCAAGATCACCATGCGTGTGAAACTGAACCCGTCGCCGCTCGTCGCCGGATTACGCGGCGTCGCCCCGGCAGGAATGGCGATTGCGCCCGATGGCTCGCGTCTGTATGTCACCGAGCCGGGCATCAACGCTCTCGGCGTGATTGATACCAAAAGCGGCAAACTGCTCGGACATATCCCGACCGCCTGGTATCCGTACCGGGTCGCGCTTTCCCCCGACGGCAGGAAACTGCTCACCATCTGCTTCCGCGGCTTCGGGAACGGTCCCAATGGCGGCAAGAATATCCCGAAAAGCCCTTACCTCGGTATGAAGGGTGCGTTGGTCGTCGCCGACATTCCTACGAACGCCGCGCTTGCCGGAATGACCCGCGACACGCTAACGTACAACGGCATCGTGGACAAAAGCGCGGACCGCGCCGCGCTATCGTCACCGGTGATCCCGACGCAGATCGGCAAACTGTCGCCGCAGATCAAGTACGTCGTTTTCATCACCAAGGAAAACCACACCTACGACGCGATCTTCGACCGCATCCCCGGCGCGAACGACGACCCGTCCCTGCTCCGCTGGGGCTTGAAGCAGAAAATCACCGACCCGAAACAGCCGACGCTTGAAGACGTAGCGGTCATGACCAACCACAACGCGCTCGCCCGACAGTTCACGGTCAGTGACAACTTTTACATGCAGCCGGAAGCGTCCGGGGTCGGGCACCGCTGGCTGGTCGGCGTGATGCCGAACAACTGGACACAGATGACCTACACGCTCGGTTGGAAATTCCGCGCCGACAGCGACGCGCCGGGGCGACGCGCGTCCTTCGGCTCGAACGGCTCGATTGCGCCGGAAGACTACGCGGAAGCCGGTTCGATGTGGGAGCATCTGGACCGCAACGGTGTGGGCTTTCGTAACTACGGCGAAGGGTTCGAGTTTGCCGGGGTCGGCGAGGACGAAAACGAGCATAAGACTGGTGCCCGCGAAGTCGTGAATATCCCGATGCCCAAAGTGCTGTTCGACAACACGTGCCGCGAGTTTCCTATCTTCAACATGAACATCCCGGATCAGTACCGCGCCCACTGGTTCGAGCAGGACTTCACGAAACTCTACCTCGCGCCGAAGAAGCCGATGCCGGGATTTATCAACATCGCGATATGTAACGACCACGGCTCCGACCCGAAGCCGGACAAAGGCTATCCCTACCTCGCCTCATGGATGGCGGACAACGACCTCGCGCTGGGTCGCATCGTCGAGTTCCTTTCACACACACCATACTGGAAAAATATGGCGATCTTTGTCACGCAGGACGATTCGGGCGGCGAACCGGACCACGTCGAGGCGCAACGCAGCGTGCTATTGGTGATCAGCCCGTGGGCGCGGCGCAGTTATGTTTCGCACCGCCACACCACGATCCTTTCCATGCACCGGACGCTGTATCAGATCTTCGGTATGCCCCCGCTGAATATGAACGACGCCCTCGCCAACGATTTTGCCGATTGCTTTACCACGAAGCCCGACTTCACGCCCTACAAAGTCGTGCCGGTAGACCCGCGCATCTTCGACCCGGAAAAAGCCAAGGACCCGAAAGACCCGGAATACAAGATGGCGGCAAAACTCCCCAGCATCGGGCGTGACGAAGCCGCCGCCGAGGAAGCGGTACTGAAATTAGGCGCACCGCCGTAAGAACATCTTAAACCAATAGCACTTCCTGTGGCCATGCTTCCTGATAACATCGGTCCCAGAGATCGTCTATATACGTGATCGAAAACAGTTGCTGAACCCGGTGCATCCAGACCGCGCCGAACTCGGTCACGCGGTAGGTTCCGTCACTGCGCCGCCGGATGGTGCGGCTCGCCTGCAAGGTGCGGAGCAAGCCGCCGAAATCGCGTTCCAGCTCGCTCCCGAACTGGGCGCGATAATCGGCGGGGTCGAGTTCGGTACGGTAGAGTCGCCAGTAGACGTAATGCGCCTGTCTGAACCGCTCGCTCGTTTCCATCACGAGTGCCGGACGCGGCGCAGGTTGTTCGGTGTAGGCATCCACGGAGAACGTGTTGAACCAGAATACCCCGCCGACCTTGGAACCCGCCCCCGCACCGAACCCGATGTAGTCTTCCTGAGTCACCGTGGAGTAGGGGGCGATACCGGGACGCGTAAAGTTCCACGGCGACGACCGCTCCAGACCTGCGGCAAGGCAGGTGCGGTTGAGAAGGTCTTGCGCCCGAAGTCGCGCCCGATCCCCATACGTCGCGAAGTCACCGTGCCGCACTTTCTTGCCAAACGGGGTATGCACGAACGTAAACAGTTGATACGCCGATATCTGATCCACGCCCAGTTCGATGCAACGTTGTGCTTCACTCGCCGTTTCCGTGATCGCCTGCCCCGGAATCCCGAACAGAAGATTGACATCCACGCATGCGAATCCGACCGTTTTCGCGGCGCAGAGCGCGGCTGTCGCCTGTTCCGGGGTGTATCGCCGGGCGAGCATTTTCAGCAGGTCGGGGCGGAACGTTTCGATACCGAGGCTGATTCGATTCACTCCCAGAGCCTTGAGTCGTTCGAGCATTTCGATGGAGGCATCCGCAGGATGAACTTCGACCCCGATTTCGGCATTTGGCGCGAGGTCCGGCTCAAGTTGCTCGATGGTCGCGGCGATCAGTTCGGGTGTGGCAGTCGGGGTTCCGCCACCAAAATAAAGGGAGGTCACTGGGGTTCCCGCACTGCGTTTCCGATAGGTGTCAATCTCACGGAACAGTGCCGCGCCATACCGGGAGACCGCGCCGCCATCCCGGAGCAACGTTTTCGTATACGGGCAATGTGGACAGATCTGTTGACAGAACGGCAGGTGGACATACAGGTGCGGACTGACTTTTACCGGAACATCGGCGTCGGATTCCGGCGCATGGAACCGGAGGGGCCAGCCCTGCCGCCCGACGAACATGCGGTACAATGCGTGCCGCGCGAACCGGGCGGGTCCGGAGTGCCGAAGCAGCTGGTAATCAATGCGGAAATCTATGTGCGGTGCGTTCGCTGTCGGGACTGTGGCGGCATCATCGCCGGTACGTGTCGGTAGTACTGGAAGGGAAATTGCCATCGTAAAACTCCTTCGTTCGTCTGCATTCGATTCGTACCGCCGTATTGTGCCGGAAATCCCATGCCTGTGAAATGGGTACAACGACCCATTTGGGACCTACCCTGGTCCCAAATGTACGACACGAAACGGCTCTTTGAAGAATAAACGAAGGTGAAGAGAAACGGTTACGGTAATCAGGTTATTGGGTGGCTGGGTTACTGGTGGCAACCCAATCACTCAATAACCTGACTCACGGCATGATCTCTGCCCGAATTAGTACCGGCAGATGATCCGAGGGGTAGCGCAATCCCCAGTTGTCCGGCAGTACGGCGTATTTCAACACACGGATGCCGGGACTGACGAAAATATAGTCGATGTGCGTGTCCAGAGGTCGGTTGATGTCGAAGCCGTTCGCGGTGCCGAACGGTCCGTAGGGCTTGGTTTCTGTAACCGCGCGGGAGTCGCGCAGTTCGGCGGCGAGTTTGCGAACGGGGACGGTGTCCGGCGTCAGGTTGAAATCACCGGTTAGAAAGAACGGTTTCTTGCCCGCGATGGTCTTGATTCTGGCTAGGATCAACTCCGCTGAACGTTCCCGTGCTACGACACCTTTATGGTCGAAATGGGTGTTGAAAACGAAGAAGTCGCGGTCGCCACTCTCTTTGTCGGCGAGACGCGCCCAGGAGCAGACGCGGTTCAAATCTGCGTCCCAACCTTTCGACGGCACGTCCGGCGTTTCCGATAGCCAGAACGTCCCCGACTCGCGTCGCGCGAATCGTTTCCGGTCGTAAAACAGGGCGGCGAACTCACCCGCTCGTTTGCCGTCGTCACGTCCGACGCCGACGTAGTCGAACCGCCCGCCCGCCAGAAAATCTACCTGGTTCGCTAACGCTTCTTGAACCCCGACGATGTCGAAGGCGTGATAGTCCATCAGGTCGCGTACCCACTCTTTACGGTTGGGCCACGCGTTGACCCCATCCCCTGGGTTGTCGTATCGAATGTTGAAGGTCGCTATATTCACACTCATCTTTTTCAATTATTACTACTTATTTTCCTGCTGTTTTTTAGGTCGTTTCGGCTCTTTTTCTTTTGTCCTTCGCGGACGGCGTCAACGCTTCGTTGGATCGGTCTCACCTGCGGTGCTGTGTTGATAGTTGGTTGTGCTGGTTCGGTCCTTTCCCGCGAATCCGCCATTTCCCACTG
>JACMIS010000744.1 GCA_014381035.1 Armatimonadota bacterium | reverse complement strand
GCTGGAACCCGTGGTGGACGGATCTCACCGTAACGGAAACGGAACACAACGACTGGATCAACCCATACCCGAAGGCGACATGGCAGATCAGTGCCATTCTCCTTCAACTGTGGGGAAGCGTCGAAGCCGCTAAGACAGTCTCCTGGCTGATCGGATTCAGCGCGACCGGGATGGGATTTTTAGCGGCGAGTCGCATGGCACCGCTCTCTCCGGTGCCGCGCCTGGTCTGGGCGATCTTTCTGCTGTTTGCCTTGAACCCGATTCTGCTTTCCCAATGGGCGACCTTTCAGGTGGACGGGGCGGTCGGCTGGTGTCTGGCGGGAATCCTCTGGTCGCTACTCGCCGTGCTCTTCCCTGACTATTCCCCGGTCAACCGCCGGACTGCGATGGCAAGCTACACGGTCTTCGCGCTACTCCTGAGTTCAGTGAAATTTACCGGGCTGGTTTACGCCGTATTCGCGACGTTTCTCCTCGCCGTGGTTTATTTCTGGCGCGTGTTCAAAAAGCAGGACAAACTCCCCTCGATGAGAACTATTTTCGCGGGTGGTACGCTCGCGTTCGCTGCCTCACTCCTATGCCTCCTCAATCCATATTTCCATAACGTCGTGCGGCACGGGCATTTTTTCTGGCCCCTTCTCGGACCACACGCACGGGACATTATGAGCTACCAGGAGCATCCGGACTTCCTGCGCCAGAATCGCGTCGTAAAATTTTTCTGGGCGAACAATGCCCGGTCACGAAACATCGCCGCGTTCCTGACCCCGGAGGACCCGGAACGCTACGGCAAACCGGTCTGGAAGATCCCTTTTTCGGTGCATAAAAGCGAACTGCGCCCGTATGTCGCGCCGGACGTACATATCGGCGGGTTCGGGGTCTGGTACGGCGGGACATTGCTGGTGGCTACCGGATTGATCATCGTCTGCGCGGCGCGAAACACGCCCCACTCGCGCACCTCCCTCCTCCTGTGGGGGATCATCTGGGGGAGTGTCCTGATCAACCCGGAAGCGTGGTGGGCACGCTATTCGCCGCAAGCATGGTGGCTGGTACTTTTACCCATCGCGGTAGCAATCCATGCGGAACGCGCTTTTCGGTTGGTCGGGGTGGGGCTGATTGTTTTGCTATTCGCCAATACGCTCCTTGTTGCGGCGGTAAATACGGGGGGGCAGTTGATTTGTGAGCGTTCGCTTTATCGGCAGTCCACGTTGCTCCGCAACGCCCCGTCCGGTTCGTGGCGAGTCGGGTGGGGAATGGCTCGTTCGAACAGGCGTCGCTTCGCGGAAAGCGGGTTCTCGGGCGTACAAGTCATGCACCGGTGGACGCAAGACACGACGGGGTGGCATCGGATGAAGTTGGCACGCACCGACACGGTTATCTGGACCCGTGACGAATCTCTGGCGAACGCGCTTGAGAAGGCGTCGCCCGGAAGGTAGGTGCGTCGCAGTCAACGATGGATTCGGAAGGGTTCCCCGGAACCCTTCCGAATCCGATTTATTTGCCCCGACGTGGCGCTCGCGGCGGCTTCACGTTATCCAGTGCCGGTTCCCCGGCCACTTGCGCGTCGGCGAGGATCGTATCCAGTAGCGGCGTCGTCGTTTCCGGAGCCGTTGGCGGAGTCGTTGATGCGGGAATCTCGCTGGGACCGGTAGCCTTTTTTGGGGACCGCTTCGCTTTCTTCGACGACTCATCCGTGATCATTTCCGCGACAGCGTCAGGGACGGCGGATTCGGGCGCGATTTTCGGTGCATCGGTGACTGCCCCTTCCGGCATCGCATAGATCGCGTCAACCGGCGGCGTGTGATACACCGCGCTTCCTTTGACCCACTCGCTTTCGCGGTACTCGCTCCAAACGCGCTGATACACGTCGGCGGTCTGGGTCGCGATATGGTCCCAGTTGAAAACGCTCAATACCCGGTCGTAGGCATTCGCCGCCATTTGTCGCGCCTGTACCGGATTTTGCAACGCACGGGTAACGCCCCACGCCAGCGATTCGGGGTTATCTACCAGCGTCGTTGTGCCGGTGACATCGTGTTGAACCACTTCCGCCAGTCCCCCGGCGTCGCTGACCACGACCGGGACTTTCGCCGCCATCGCCTCCAGCGCGACAATACCGAACGGTTCGTAGAGCGACGGATACACAGCCACATCGGCGACGCGATACAGTTTATCGCGGTCCTCGTCCGACACGCGCCCGGTGAAAAGGATCTGATCTTTCAAGCCGAGTTCCTGCGCCCGTGCCTCTAGATGCGCCCGATACCCGCCGCCCGCAATCACCATTTTGGCGTTCCCGAACTGCGCCCGGACGCGCGGCATCGCTTCCACCAGAACCTGCGCCCCTTTTTCGCGCACCATCCGACCGATGAAATAGATCAGTTTCTCGAACGGCGCGGCGAACCGCGCTTTGAACGCCGCCTTTTCTTCCTCGCTGAACGGAAACTCGAACGCCTGCGGGTCGACGCCATTGTAGATGATGTCTACTTTGTCGTAGGGGGTATGAAGAGCATGCATGACTTCGCCGCGCATGAAACCGGAGCAGACGATGACCCGCCACGACTCCCATTGCAGTTCCCACTCGCAATGGTTGATGTAGCGTTGCATGTCGTTGTGAATGCCGTTGTTGCGCCCGAACTCGGTCGCGTGTATCGTGGACAGGAGCGGCAGATGGTAGCGGTATTTGAGTTCTTTGCCCGCGAATAGCCCCAGCCAGTCATGCACATGGAGCAGAATCGGGCGGTCTTTGGCGTTCGGTTCGGCGAGCCATTCCTGAATCAGCGCGTCAGCGCGGCGATCCATCAGATAGTTGAGTTCATGCACCCAGTGCAGGAAGTCGTTGGTCTGTACATCCACGTTGACCCGGTGAACGAACAGGTTTTCTGCCTGCTTCTCGTCGGCATCACCGCCGGACGCGCCGCAGGTGACGACGTGGACTTCGATGCCGGTGCGGGCGAGGGCGGGGGCAAGACCTTCGAGCGCGGCGGCGATCCCGCCGACGCGCATGGGGGGGTATTCCCAGGAAAGCAGAACGACGCGCATGGGTGACTTGTAACTCCTGTAGCTGTAGGGGTAGTCACGCCATCAGGAGCGCGACCCCGGCACGAGCGAATCGCCCGACCGGGGCGATTGTAGCACAAGAAGGATCGCGGCGTCTACGGCGCGGTGCAGACAGTTACACCGCATCCCAGGTCCGACTCACGTCGCGTTTTCGGACACCGTCATTGACTCCACCACAATAACCCACTGCGGCGGACCGTCCATCAATTTTCCTTGCTCACCGACGATTTTAGACGGGCGAGATTTCAATTTTCCCTGTACAGCTACGCGAACAAGTATAATTATCATCGAACCGGGCTGCATGTATTTGTTCCAGAGCCGATCCAACTCCTCGCGTGCCGCCTTGTTGTGGCTACAATCGAGAAACAACTCGCCGCCACCCGTTCGAACAGTGGCACTGATCGGTCCGCCCCCTTGGAGTTCCCGACCTAAAGATCCAAGCGGTCCCTCAACCGTGATTTCAGCTGAATCCTTCTTCTGACTTTTTTGTAGACTGTCGGCAGCAAAGGCGGATGCACCGCCGACTGCCAGCGACGTTCCGAATGCCCCGAGGAATTTCAGTAGCGGGCGACGTTTCATAATATGAGTAAACCTTTGTTGTGGCACCTCGCGACAACACAAATGCCTCGCGGGCTGAATCTGACCGAAATGACAAATACCGCTGTTTCGTTCCTGCCTAACAACGGGAATCTTCCGCGCGTACAGCACACAATGAGAGTGTCGCCACTCCGACTACCTTCAACAGTTCGCTCCGATGTTGGACGGGGCGTAGACACGCATTGTGTGCATGCGCACCGTAGAACGTCGGCAGTGTTTGCGGATGATGGGCGTGAAAGGATCAGTTGGCGAGTGTGATACCCAGAAGTTTTACATTTTGATTGTCAGGCAGCGTGATGCTTTTCACGGTCTTTGTCGGGTCCAATTTGAAACCATACCGGTACACATAGAAAGGTCGGGGATCCTGCAAGCCATCCATCATGTTGCGATACGCCATTTTCGCGGCGCGTCCTTCTCCGGGAAAACGTTGCGGCTGATACCAGTCGCTGACATTCTGGGCAATCGGCTCCGTACTACCGTCCGTATAAATCACCGTAAATACCTGCGCCATCTGGTTTCCCTCGACCGCCGCACCGAGTAGCCACAGAGATTTGTAATTTCCCGTCGGCAACGCGACGACATTCCCCCGGCACGATAGCACGTCCTTTGCTCTATCGCCCTCGATCCGAAACTCTACATCGCTCACGGTCAGCGTTTTGCCGAGGAGTTTTTCGGAGTAGGCGGCTCCTCCGGCATCGAATCCGTCCTTCTCGCCAAATGTTAACCCATCATTATAGATGCCTGCCGTATCGAAGAGCGCGGACAACGGAACCGGCACACTGGACCCCGCCTTGACCGAAGGCAGAACACGAGGGCGATCTGCCGGGGCAAGGACCGGTGTCAGAATATGATCCGGGTCTTCCTTGTAGTCCTGGATAAACTCTGCCCAGAGCGTATCCACATCCTTGCCAGTATATTTAGCGAAAAGCTTGGTGTCGTATTTTCCGGCACGAATCACTCGGTTCAGTTTCGTCACCAAAGTATTATCGTATTTCAGTTCACACCATCCGAGGAACGTCGCAGTGGTGCGGTACGAGTCATGGTATGCCGCGGTTTGAACATTGATACGCGGCTTGTGGTTTTCCGGCTCGAACTTGACCCATCGGACATAATCGGCGATCCCCTCGATCAGCCAGACCGGGTTGTAAGCACTCATGGACTGAACAGCATGTGCCATCTCATGCACGGTCAAGCCGGTGTCTTCGGGATGCTCCCGACACCACTTCGCGTTGACGGTCATAACGCCGCCCCCGCAAGCCGCGACATCGGTGACGCCCGGTCCGGTGCGGTAAACGATGTTGATTTTATTGGGTGTGATAAAATTTTCCGAATATAGCATCGCCGCCGTTTCTGTCCAGAACGATTCCATCTGCTTTTGTGCCCGCTCGGACCATCCGGCAAGGTCGGGGGCTTGCGATATATCGACAAATCCCCGCCCCGGTCCCAGTGCCACGTGCACGATCTTTACCGGGGACTTGATCGTGATTTCACGTACCAGAAGAGCGGACACACTTTTATCCTTGTTGACGCGGATGCGTAACACGGAAATCTTTTTGTCGCCTAATTTAACGTCCGCGACGCCATCCGAACCGAACGAGGCGATTTTCGTAAACGTGACGCCGTCGGGCGAGGCATCCACAAAACCGTCTGTGAGAAGGTCATCACCTTCGGTGTTCCCGGTAGTGATCCGAATGGATTGAATCGGGATCGGTTGCGAGAGCAGGATCGTGAGATCATCGCCATCGGACATTCCGTAAGCCGATCTAAAGTAGGTGTTCGGGTCATTGTCCATCACCATTTCCGGACGATGCGCGTTCGACGATGGCATCGTGGAATATAGGAGGGCATCTACGGAGGAAGGTGCCTGTTGCCGGGCTTGCACAGGGAACGGTAGTACGGCAAGTAAAGTCGTGAGCAATGCAAAGCCCGGAACGAGACGCGTAGATACGGTGATTCCGCCAATGCGTACGGAAGGATATAGCCGGGGATACGGAACGACGGACATGGATGACGAATGCTCCTATGGGTATAAGGCGACAGTCATACTGTCAGGAATACGACCCTGGCTGTGTGTAGTGACTGCTGCCGGGGCAATTGTAGCACAGCACAACAGGGACGTCTACGGCAAGCGTTTTGCTACGGTTTCGACGTACCGTAGAGCAGTTTCACATCGCTTGTAATCCGATTCGTGTCGAAGTGATCCGCATCTGTCACACGGGGTTGGTAATAGAATCGTTGTTCTTCTATCAGTGTCGCATCCGGCTTTCTTGCACCATTTAATCTCTGCCATTTACGGATCTGTTGTACCAAGCCCGTTTCCCTATCTACGTAGGCTTCGCTACGCCATTGAGGTAGCCCTGCCCGCAAGGATCTCTCGATCTGCATCGAGAGTAGTTGCTTTTCCATTTGCTCCTGTATCTGCGTCACCTGGCGTTCCTTGGAGGTTGCTTTCTTCTTCGGCTTACGGGATTTGCTCGACCGC